>JBNMOZ010000403.1:0-5894 GCA_051276005.1 Bradymonadia bacterium
CTTGGGACGCGTGCGCTTGGGCATCGACGCTTATGGCGCCACTGGCAGTCAGACCGCCGGTGGCGCGGCCGAGTTCGACCCCAATGGCGACATGCCGGACCAAGGCTACGTGTCGACAGTCTGGCATGGGATGTCTTTTCTATGCGCCACAGCCAGCAACGGCGTGACCCGTGGCGCGTGGTTCGAGGGCGGCTTGCTTGCCGGCGCTCAGGCCAACCTGCGCAATGGCCAGGTCGAGAGCAGCTTCGAGGCCATCGGGGTCGACGTCGAGGCGAACTATCGCCTTGATTGCGCCACCTTGCACCGCTGCTACACGTTCACGAACCGCAGCGGCCAAGCGCTCGACGACGTCGTCTTGTACAGCCACATGGATGGCGACCTCTTCTTCGCCGGCGACTTCAATAACGACTTTGCGGCGACCAGCGTCGGCGCCCCCAAGACGCTCTGGGAGTTCGACGAAGGCGACGACCCGCAGCTCGCCACCAGCTTTGTCGGCATCTTCGGGGGGGACGCCGATGACGCCCGACTGCACAGCTGGGAGATCGACGAGTACCCCAATCGGCTGCGCGCCATGACCGATATTCGCCGGGGCTGCCCGGGCCTGCCCAACGCCATCGAGCGCGGGAACCGCAACGCGGATCGCAACGATGACCTGATCACCGACGAAGGCTATGACGTCACCCTGACGCTGCGGTTCGACCTCGGCGGCCTGGCCAACAACGCGACCAGCGCCGAAATTTGCCACGCCGTGCAGTGGGGCCGCTCGATCCCGTGCTCCGACGAGGACCGCGACGACATCTGCGCCGAAGAGGACAACTGCCCCGAGGTGCCCAACCCCGACCAGCGCGACAGCGACGCGGATGGGGTCGGGGACGCGTGCCAGAACAACTGCGAGCCGCGCGCCGAGCTGTGCAACGGCCGCGATGACGACTGCGATGCGGCGACCGACGAAGGCGATCCGGGCGGGGGTGGGGCCTGCGTCGCCGCCGCTGACGGGGTGTGTGCCATGGGTCGGCGCACCTGCGTGGACGGTCGCTTGGACTGTCTCTCGGGGCCGGCTGGCGTCGAGGCCTGCAACGGTGAAGACGATGATTGTGATGGTCGCGCTGATGAGCGCAACCCCGGCGGCGGCGCGGCCTGCCCATCGGGGCAGCCGGGCATCTGCGCGGCAGGCGAGCAGACCTGCACGAACGGGGCGGTCGCTTGTCGGGCGCTGGCGTCACCGCGCGCTGAGCAGTGTGACGGCCAGGACGAAGACTGCGATGGACAGATCGACGAGGGCAACCCGGGCGGTGGCGCGGCCTGCGAGGCCGAGCAACCGGGCGCGTGTATCGCCGGGCGCCGCATTTGTCGCGGCGGGGCGCTGCGGTGCGACTCGATCGTCGACCCGGTGCCGGAGACCTGTGATGGCGTCGACGAGGACTGCGATGGCGCCGTCGACGAAGGCAACCCGGGCGGTGGCGCGGCGTGCAACTCGGGCGAGCCTGGGCTGTGCGCCGAAGGGCGGCGGACCTGCCGAGCGGGTCGGCTGACCTGCGTGCAGCGGGGTATGCCAGCACCCGAGACCTGCGATGGCGTCGACGAGGACTGCGATGGACGCATCGACGAGGGCAACCCCGGCGGAGGCGCCGTCTGCCAAGCCGGCGCGGGCGCCTGCGGCGTGGGCGTCGAGCAATGCGTCGATGGGCGCACCATCTGCCAAAGCGAAGGCAACGGCTCACCCGAGGCCTGCAATGGCGAGGACGACGATTGTGACGGGGTGATCGACGAGGACAATCCGGGGGGCGGCGCCGGCTGTCAGACCGGTCAGCCTGGCAGGTGTGGTGCCGGGGTTCGCCGGTGTCGTCTGGGGCGCTTGAGCTGCATCGCTGAGCGCGGGCCCGCCGCCGAGCGGTGTGACGGGATCGACGAGGACTGCGATGGCGCGGTCGACGAGGGCAACCCCGACGCGGGCGGTGCGTGCGAGACCGGCGCACCCGGGCCATGCGGGCCGGGCATCGATCGGTGCTTGGGCGGCGACATCATCTGCCAGCCCCGAGCGCAACCGGGCGCTGAAATTTGCGATGGCGTCGACAACGACTGCGACGCGGCGCTGGACGAAGGCTTGGGCGGGGACGCCTGTGAGACCGGCCTCTTGGGCGTATGCACTGCGGGCCGTCAGGTCTGCGCGGACGGCGGGTTGGCGTGCGTCAGCGAGGTCGAAGGCGGCCCTGAGCTCTGCGACGGCCTCGACAACGACTGCGATGGTCGGACCGACGAGGCGGTCGCTGGCGTCGGAGAGGCCTGCGAGACGGGCGTCGCGGGCCCTTGCGCTGCCGGCGTCCTGCAGTGCGCCGGGGGTGCACCCGTCTGCGTGCCCGACGCCGAGCCGCGGCCCGAGGCCTGTGACTTCATTGACGATGACTGTGATGGGCTCGTTGACGAAGGGGTCCGCAATCAATGCGGCGACTGCGGCCCCGAGCCCAAGGAGAGCTGCGACGGTGATGATGACGACTGCGATGACATCGTCGACGAGGAGGCGTTCTGTGCAGCCGCTGAGGTCTGCCAATTCGCGCGCTGCGTCGAGCCTTGCGACGACGAGGGGGCCTGCGCACCGGCGCTGATTTGTGTCGGCGGTCTGTGCGTGACCGATTGCGAAGCGGCCGCCTGCCCCCAACACGAGATCTGTGTTGATGGCGAGTGCCTTGACCCGTGCGCCGGCGTCGACTGCCCGGCCGACGAGATCTGCGTGGCGGGGGAGTGCCTGCCTGACGACTGTCACAGCAACGGCTGCCCGGGTGGCCAGATTTGCGACGGCTTCGCGTGTATCGACGACCCCTGCAGCGGCGTCGATTGCGGCGGCGAGGCCTTCTGCATCGATGGCGAGTGTCGCGGGGTCTGCTTCGAGGTGATGTGCCCCATCGGTCGGCGCTGCGTCGATGGTGACTGCGTTCACGATCCCTGCACCGGCATCGCCTGCCAGGACGGGCGACATTGCGTTGATGGCGCCTGCCTGCCCGATGACTGCGACGCGGTGGACTGTCGGCCCGGGCTGTCCTGCGTCGACGGCGCCTGTATTGAGGATCCCTGCGACGCGGTGCGCTGCCCCAACGGCGCAGTGTGCGTGGTCGAGGGCGGACGCGCGCAATGCGTCGAGCCCCCGCCGCCGCAGCCAGAGATGGGCCCACCAGACATGAGCGTCATCGACGCCGGGTCGGTGGACTTGGGCGTGGATTTGGGCGCAGACATGGGCGCAGACATGGGGGCAGATATGGCCGTCGATCGCGGTCCCCCGACACCACTGGGCGAGCCGAATGTCGACATGGCCCGGCTGGTTCGCGCCGACACCGGCCCCGCGCCGGACGCTGACGGCGCCCTCGATGACGGCTGTGGCTGCGATCTCTCCCGCCGCCAACCCTCGGAGCCATTCTGGATGCTCACCGCGGCGCTCTTGCTGGGTTGGCGCCGCCGGCGGCGAGAGGGCTCTCGCGAAGAGTAGAAGGCCGCATCCCTTGACCCTCGGGCGACGCGAGTGATACGCCCGCACGCTCACGCCTTCTGAGGGGATCGACATGTCCGACCAGCCGCTGGTCCTCGACCAGACCACCGCCACCGTCTGGCGCGCCCTGCGCGATGGGCCAATGTCGGTCAAAGCGCTCGTCGACGCGACGGGCTTTGACCAGAGCCAGGTCATGGTCGTCGCCCAGGCCACGCCTGAATTTGTCGCCCTCGACGCCCAGGCGCGCCAGGAGCTCGACCCGGCCGACGACCTCGCCGAGATCCTCGCCGCCGGTCTGCCCGAGCGCCGGGCTGCCGAGCTGGTCGCCGCCGCCGGTGGCGCCATGGGCATGGCCGACTTTGTCGCCGCGACCAAGGCCGCCGGCATCGCGATGAAAGAGGTCTTCCGCTACGGCGGCCAGCGCGGCTGGCTCAACCGGCAGAAGGGCGATCGCGGCCCGGTCATTCTCGTCGATGAGGCCGCGGCCGCCGCGTTGAAGACGCCGGCACCCGACGAGCAGGTTCTGCAACAGGTCGTCAGCGGCGTCACCTTCGCCGACGCGCTTGTCGACGTGGACGTTGAGGCAGCGCTCAAGCTGCTCAAGGGCCGCACCTCGTTGGTCAAGATCCGTCCGCGCACCCGCCGCGTCCTGACGTTGACGCCCGCCGGCGCCCAGGCGTTGGATACGGCGACGGTGAAGATCGAGCGCTCGCAGCTGACCCAGGACGACCTGCGGTCGGGCGCGTGGCAGAACATCGAGCTGAAGCCCTACGACATCACGCTGCCTTCGGCGACGGTGTACCCGGCCAAGTCGCACCCCGTGCGCAAGGTCATCGAGCAGACGCGCAACGCCTTCTTGGAGTTGGGCTTCGAAGAGGTCGCCTCGCCGGCGGTCGAGTCGGCGTTTTGGAACTTCGACGCGTTGTTCCAGCCGCAGGACCACCCCGCGCGCGACATGCAAGACACCTTCTACATGGCCGATCCGCCGACGGCGCCGCTGCCCGAGGACGCGATCGTCAAGGCCGTGCAGGCGGCGCATACCGACGGCGGTGACACCGGATCGACCGGCTGGGGCTACAAGTGGACCCCCGAGCGCGCGCTGGCGACGGTGCTGCGGACCCACGCGACGGCGTCGACGATTCGCGCGTTGGCCCGCCATCCCAACCCGCCCTACAAGGCGTTCTGCGTGGGCTGGACCCATCGCAACGAGACCCTGAGCTACAAGCACCTGCCCGTGTTTCATCAGGTCGACGGCATCGTGATCGACGAGCACGCCAGCCTGGCCACGCTGCTGGGCACGCTGTCGGCGTTCTACAAGAAGATGGGCTTCAAGAAGGTGCGCTTCAAGCCGGCCTTCTACCCCTACACCGAGCCCTCCGTCGACGTGATGGTCTACATGGAGAGCCGCGGCAAGTGGATTGAGATGGGCGGCAGCGGCATCTTCCGGCCCGAGGTCACCGAGCCGTTGGGCTGCAAGCATCCGGTCATCGCGTGGGGGCTGGGCGTCGAGCGCCTGGCCATGCTGCGCCTGGGCTTCAACGACATCCGCGAGCTGTATCAGGGCGGACTCGACATTGTGGAAGGGGTGCCGCTGTGCCGGTAGTCAGCATCGACGCGGCGCGGCTCAACGCGCTCATGGACAACCCGTACACCCCCGAACGCTTGGGCGACGCCCTCGAGCAGATCGGGTGTGACGTTGAAGAGGTCATCGAGCTGGGGCGCTTTCGCTGCCCCAACTGCGCTCAGATGATCGAAGGCAGCCTCGGCAGCGAGACGAACACGTGCGGGGTCTGCGGACACGCCCAAGAGGCCGAGTTCGAGCAGGTTGATCGCATCACCGCGATCCGGCTCGACCTGCTGGCCGCCCGGCCAGATCTCTTTGATATTGGCGGGCTCGCGCGGGCGCTGCGCGGTTATCTGGGCGAGGTGCGCGGCCTGCCGCAGTACACCACCGCTCCCAGCGGTTGGTCGGTCGCCATCGACCCGGCCATGGCCGATCACGCCCGCCCGTACATTCGCTGCGCGGTCGTGCACATGCCGCCGCTCGACGACGTGCAGCTCGCCACGATCATGAAGATGCAGGAGAACCTGCATTGGGGCGTGGGCCGCGATCGCAAGCTGGCCAGCATCGGCGTCTACGACCTCGACACGCTGACGGGCCCGATTCGCTACACGAGCGTCGATCCGATCGCGACGACGTTTGAGCCGCTGGGTTGTCCCGGTCAGGCGATGAACGGCAAACAGATCCTCGAGGAACACCCCAAGGGGCCGGCCTATGCGGGCCTGCTCGAGGGCTGCGCGCGGTATCCGGCGCTCATCGACGCGAACGACCAGATCTTGTCGATGCCGCCGGTGATCAACAGCGAGTCGACCAAGGTCAGGGTCGGCACGGCGAAGCTGTTCGTCGACGTGACCG
>JBNMOZ010000404.1:0-5890 GCA_051276005.1 Bradymonadia bacterium
ACCGCGCCCGGCAGCCCGTAATGATTCAGCGTGATGACGCCGTCGTACTCGGCGTCCTTCACGTCGTCATCGCCGCTGGTGAACATGCCCTCGAGGCTGATCACGTCGCCCAGGGTCTTGCCATAGTTGAACGCCACCTCGGCGTTCACCGCCAAACCCCGGATCGCCAAGTCCTCGTTGAGCCCGGTGTTCTCGCGCTGGCTCTCATACTTCCCAAAGTTCGCCATCACGAACCCCGAGGCGGCGAAGTCACCCACCGTAAAGTCGACGTTGTGATGGAAGTTGCCACCGATCCAAGTCACAGACCCGTTGGCTTCCTCAAGGTCGAAGTCAGCCACGCCTGTATACGGGAAGAGACCCGTGCTCGAAGGCCCCGACGGCACCAACCCCTCAAACGCGAACGCCCTGCCCTGCGTGTTATCGCGCAGATGCCACAGCGACAGCGCGAACTCTGTCGCCGGCGCCAGCTCATAGCTGTAGTCGAGCGTCGCCATCCACACGTAGTACAGATCCGGATCGCCCTCGCTCGCCTTCTTCGGTTGACCCGACCCCAAGGGCATCACGCTCGCCTTGAAGCGATGGTCGCCGAAGTGCCCGTACACGCTCAGCCCCGTCGCGTCGCTGCCCATGTACGCGAGCTTGTAGCCCGTCTTGGTGATGTGAAAGAGCGAGGTGACGGTCGGATCGTAGATGCTGTCGTACAAAGGCTGCGTGCCCGCGATGATCGAGAGCTGCAGCGGGTTGCGCGTGGGATACAGCGCGACGTTGACGTTCTTCGTCTGAATGTTCACCTGGTCGGCGTTGAGCCCGCCGCCCTGGTTGTTCTGAATCTGGTTGGCGGCCTGGCCCCAGGTGTAGTCGATCTCGAACTGCGCGCGGAACGTGGCCAACCCATCGATGAAGTGCGGGCTGTATGCGATGACCGGGATCCAGCGCTGCTCGACGTAGCCGGTGCGGTCCTCGCCGACCGCGGTCGCGCTGCCCGCTTCGCCAATGCCGATCGGCCCCAGCGACACGCCCCGCAACCCGGCCGGATCGGCGATCATGTTGGTGATCGTCGCGCGCGTGAAGAAGTAGTTGACGAAGGTGAACTCGGGCGGCACCGGATCGAGCAGGCGGGCGCTGCGCGACGTCCACTCGGTGTGATAGCCGCCGGGGCCTGCTTCGGGGGTCGCGTGGGCGGTCGTCGAGCAGAGCCCGGCGAGCGCCAAACTCCTGAGTACGTTCATATTTCGAGACAAAATCATGAATCGGACACCGCGTAGACCTGCACCGCGTCGCCGTTGAAGGCCTCATCGTTGACGCGCACGTTCGACGTGTCGCCCACCGCCCCGTCGGCGCAGCGATGCCCCAGCGCGGTGTCTTTGAAATAGAACTCGAGCAGCACGGTGGCGCCGCCGTCGACGATGCGCCCGCGGCCCTCCTGGCCGAAGCCCGGGTACGTCGACGTGACGTCGAAGCAGCTGCCGTCGGCGGCGACGTTGGCGATGAGCACCGCGGTGGAGGCGAACTCGAGGGGCGCGCCCTGCACGTCGGTGTCGCAGACGCCCACGTCGCCCACGTCGGACGCGCCTTGAAGGGCGCCCAGCACGCTGCGGGTGGTCCAGCGGCCGGCGAGCACGCTGAGCTCGACCGCGCTGTAGCACTGGGTGGCCTGGCCCATGTTGGCGTTGGCGTCGAAGCCGTTGGGGTGGCTGCACAGGTTGGCGCCGGCCATGAGCAGCGTCTTGCCTTCGAGGAAGCTCTCGACCTTGCGCACGGAGTTGAAGTCGCTCACCCCGCCTTCGGGGGCGGGCTGGGCGCCGGGCTCGGGCTCGGTCACGGGCCCCGCGTCGCCCGCGCCGACATAGACGTAGATGGGATCGCCTTCGCAGGCCGTCAGCGTCGTGCTCAGGGCCAACGCCACTGCGGCGACGCTCAGCGCACGGCGGCGGCGGATGAGGCCGCCAACGAGCACCAACCACAGCCAGGACGCGTCGGATCCGCGGGGCGCCTGGGTGCAGCCCCAATAGCTGCGGCCGGCGCGGCGGGGCTCTTCACCGCCCTCGCCGCCCTCGCCGCCTACGCCACCGTCGGCGCCGCCCTCGCCTCCGCCCATGCCGCCTTCGCCCTGGACCGGCGCCGCGTGGCTCACGACCAGCTCGAACTGCGCCATGCCCACGTGATTGTCGGCGTCGAAGGCCCGCGCGATGAGGGTCTGCGGGCCTTCGGGGACGGCACCGACGTCCCAGAGGAACTCGAAGTCGGGGCCGCGGTAGTCGGTGCCGATGGCCACCTCGCCCGCGTCGGGGCTGACCCAGAAGAGCACCACCGGGCTGACCTCGGAGGCCGACGTCGCGTCGATCTTGAGCGTCGCGACCCCGCGCACCTCGCTGCCCACGGCCGGGCTGATGAGCCGGACCTGTGGGACCACGCCGGGGGCGGGCGGCTCGCCGACGGTGATCATGGCCTCGGCGCTGGCCTGGTTGCCCGCGGCGTCGATGGCGGTGGCGCGCACCGTGTGGGGTCCAACGCCAGACAGCGCGCTGTCCCAGGCGACGCCGTAGGGCACCGCGACGGCCTCGCCGATTACGGCCTCGTCGACGCGGAAGACCACGCGGGCGACGCTGTTGTCGTCCATGGCGGTGGCCTCGATGCGGGTCGCGCCGCGCACCTCGGCGCCTTGGGCGGGGGCGGTGAGCACGACGGTGGGCGGGGTGTCGTCGACCACGTCGCTCTGCACATGCACCATCACCTCGGCGTCGCCGGTGTTGCCCGCTGCGTCGCGCGCGATCGCGCGAATCGTGTACTCGCCGGTGGGCACTGCGCTGGCGTCCCAGACGACCTGCCAGGGCTCCGAAGCCGCGGCGCCGACCACGTCGCCGGCGACCAAGAACTCGACGCTGGCCACGCCCACGTCGTCCATCGCGGTGGCGGTGAGCGTGACGTTGCCCATGACCGTCGCGCCGTCGATCGGGGCGGTGATGCTGACCGTGGGCGGCGCCATGTCGCCGGGCGCGGGGGCCTCGTCGGTCAGGCCGAAGAACTGCGCGATGCGCAGCGCGGAGCAGATGTTGTTGTCGAGGAAGAACGCCGCCGCGGTGCCGCAGCCGCTGTCGGGATCGACGAAGGTGCCGTGGCCGCCGTCTTGGATCTCATACTGCTCGACGACCACCTGCCCATCGCCATCGCGCCAGATCTTGCGGCTGTGGCCGTCGACCATCTCGGTGGCGTCAGGCTGCTCGCCCAGGCCGTGCACGTTGGTCCACTGCTTGACCATCTCGTCGCCGTTGGCCGGGGCGACGCTGAAGTCGGCGGTGCCGTGCCAGACGCTGACCTTGGGGTAGGTGCCCTGAAACCCCGGGAAGGCGGCGCGCACCAGATCGCCCCACACGTTGGCGGCGCGGGGGAGGCCCGGGTTGAGGCAGGCCGAGACCTGGTTGAAGTTGCGGGTGCAGTCGTAGGGCACGCCGGCGATCATCGCGCCGCCGGCGAACACGTCGGGCCAGGTGGCGAGCATCAACGCGCTCTGGGCGCCGCCGCCCGAGTGGCCGGTCGTGAACACCCGCGCCGCGTCGATGCCGTGGGCGCCGAGCATGAAGTCGACCATGGTCTTGATCGACTGGTTCTCGCCGTCGCCCCGCGGAATGTTGGCGCCGTTGCCGAACTCGCCCGCCCAGTTGAAGCAGCCCGCGCCGTTGTTGAAGGGCGTCTGCTCGGGATAGATGACGTAGAAGCCGTACTCGTCGGCCAGGGGCTCCCAGCCGGCGTTGCGGTACGCCGTGGCGTTCTGACTGCAGGCGTGCAGGGCCACCACGAGCGGCGCGCCGGGCCCGGGATCGGGGCTGGGCACATAGCGGTACATGTTCAGGACGCCGGGGTTGCCGCCGAAGTCGGGCACCGCCTCGAAGGTGCCCGCGCCGGCCAGCCCCTGCGTTTGGGTGGCAAGCTGCGCGGTCGCTGGGGTGGCGATGGCGAGCAGGATGGCGATGGAGACGATCAGGCGCATGCGGCACTCCCGCGCTGTGGGTGCTCGCAATCTATTCGCAGCGCACAAACGCGTCAACCGCGTTCAGACGGCGCGCCCCTACCCCTTTTGATTCAGCATGTTAGCGCTTGCTGCATCGCGACACTCGGGTGTGCAATGACGCCCTCAATGCTGCATTGCAACATAACCGAACAGCAGCGCGCGCTTCAGCACAGGAGCAGCCAGTCGTCGAGCCAATGCCGGAGCGTCTGGGTGCCGTTCTTGAAGTAGAGGAAGAGATGGGTGTCGCACTTGCCGGTGCGCTTCCCGCGCGGCAGGTCGAGCTGGAAGACGCCGTCGCGGTGGGCCTTGAGCATGATCGTGCCGGTCTTCTTGCGGGTAAACTGCATGTCGTATCGGACGCTGCGACCGATGGGCAGCACGCGCTGGAAGTGCGCGTTGAGAAAGACGAGTTCGACGCGCGTGTGGGTGGGTCCGGTGTAAACGCGGGCCAGATCGATCGACGTCACGGTCTGCCAGGCGTTGGGGGTTTGCGGGGCCATGCCGCAGCCGGGCTGGCCGCGGTAGACGGCCTCGTTTGCGGAGGGCTCACGCCAGACCGGGGTGTAGCCGCAGTCCATCGGTGGGGCGGGGATGGCCGGCGGGGGCGTGAGGAGCGCGATCGTGAGGAGCAGGAGCGTCATGGGTCGACGGTACTCTAAGCGAGCGACCGCCCGCAGGCTGCCGCGCGCAGGCTAGCGCAAGAAGCTGGAGTTCGCGCGCCAGTCGCCGTCCGGGTACCAGAAGAACATGAGCGCGCCGCCGGCCATCGTGTCGACCACGGCGGTAGAGATGCGGTCATCGATCGCAGGGCAGCCCCAGGTGGGCAGCGCCATGCCGTGCTCGTCGACGTAGGTGTCGCGGCTGCCGGCCGACGGGTGCATCACGATGTCGCGGCGCCGCACGTTGTCGTTGTAGCCGGGCTCGAGGCCGTCGAGGCGATGCGAGTAGCCGAAGTCGCCCGAGTAGGTCTCGCCGGTGCGCAGCAGGCCCAGGCTCGACTGATGGGTCTGCGGCACGTTCGAGAAGCGCACGGCCGTGCCCAAGTCTTCAGGGTTGGCGCTGGCGTCGCCGTGGGCCACGAAGATGTTGAAGAGCAGGTCGCCGGTCACGAGATCGACGATCCACTCGCGGCGCTCTGACGAGTGCAGAGAGAAGTCGATGACCGCGAACTCGAAGCGATCGGTGAGCTCTTGGGCCCATGCGGCACCGAAGGCGCGGATGGCGTCGTCGGCGGGGGCAGGCATCACGCCGAAGGCTTCGAGGGTGGCGGGCGTGGTGAGCGCCATGCGCAGGGTGTAGTCGCCGGCGAGCGCTTCGCCGTCTTCGCTCACCCAGGTGTCGACCGCGACCCAGTATTGACCCGCCGGCAGCAACCCACCGGCGCGCCAATGGCCGCGATCGACGCAATCATCGGCGTCGCGGCTGTTGAGCAGGTGCACGTCGACGTCGACGCCCTCGGGCAGGTCGACGAGGTCTATCGCGAGGAAGCCGGCCTCGGGCAGGTCGATGCGGTACAGGCGCTCGGCGCCCGATTCGTCGACGTCGGGGGCGCAGCCGTAGGTGTCGAAGGCGTCATGCGGGGCGTCGTCGGTTGAGGCGCGATGGGTGTAGGGCAAGGCGTCGACGCAGACGACATCGGGGGGACAGGGCGCGGGGGGCTCGGGTTCGCCAGGCTCGGGCTCGCCAGGCTCGGGTTCGCCAGGCTCGGGCTCGGCGGGCTCGGGCTCGGCGGGCTCGGGCTCGCCAGGCTCGGGTTCGCCAGGCTCGGGCTCCATCGGCTCCGGTTCAGCGGGCGTGGGCTCGGGGTCGCCAGGCTCGGGCTCGGCGGGCGTCGGCTCGGGCTCGGCGGCCGGCTGTCCACCCGCGATTGGCTCGGGCTCG
>JBNMOZ010000405.1:0-5875 GCA_051276005.1 Bradymonadia bacterium
GTCGAGATGACGGTGCGTACATGCCCCGAGCGCAGGCCTTGCTCGACGGCGCGTCGGTGGTTGGGCAGGTAGCCCCCGCGATAGCCCGCGACACGGGTTGGGTCGCCACCATCGGTCGCGGTGTCCTCCTGCAGATGACGCGTGAGGCGCTCAACCTTCAGGCGGCTGTTGGCGAAGACGATGGTCGGCACCTCTTTTTTGGCGAGGCTACGCGCCACCCGGCGGGCCGACTGAATGTAGCTGGCGCGGATGCCCTTGGACCCGTCGACGATCGGCGGGTTGTAGACGTAGAAGGTCAGGCGGCCACGTGGCGCGCCGCTCTCGCAGATCGCGGTGACGGGTCGGCCCACCAGGGCGCTGGCGTGCTCAGCCGGGTTGGCGATGGTGGCGGACGACAAGATGAACTGGGGGGCGCTGCCGTGAAACGCGCAGACGCGCATCAACCGGCGCACAACGTTGGCGACGTGGCTGCCGAAGATGCCGCGATAGGCGTGCGCCTCGTCGAGCACCACGTAGCGCAACGTGCTGAACAGCGTCTGCCAGCGGGAGTGATGCGGCAGGATGCCAGCGTGCAGCATGTCGGGGTTGGTCACCACCACGCGGGCCGCGCGGCGAATGGCGCGGCGGGCGTCGGCCGGGGTGTCGCCATCGTATGAATGCGGCGTCGCGTTGACCCCGCAGGCGTCAGCGAGGGCATCCAGCGCGGCCACCTGATCGTGGGCCAAGGCCTTGGTGGGGAACAGATACAACGCGCGGGTGCCGGCGTCTTCGGCCAGCGCGCTCAGCGTCGCCAGGTTGTAGATGAGCGACTTGCCGCTGGCGGTCGGCGTCGCGACCACCACGTCTTGCCCGGCTCGAATTGCTTCGAGCGCGTGGGCTTGGTGGCTGTACAGCGTCTCGAACCCGCGCGCTTTGACGCCCGCCCGCACGCCGTCGGGCACCCACGCGGGGATCGGCGCCCAAGACGCGGTCTGTTCGGGCAGCACGTGCTTGGCGACGAAGGGTTTGCCCCGCGTCGGGTGCTCGGCCCACTGACGCAGGACATGTTCGGCGAGACTCATAGCAGACCTGAACGCAATGACAGGTGACGCTACGTTCAGCCCTGAACGTCTGTCAAGTTCAGTGTCGACGCGAGCCGACCTGCGCGCTTGGCGGTCAGCCCCACTCGGCGGCGGCGCGGTGTGCGAGCCCCGCGGCGACCGAGGTGAAGCGATCCCCAGCGACCAGTCGATCGGCGCCGAAGCGGTCAACGAAGAGCTGCTGCACTTTGGGCACCAGCGACGTGCCGCCGGTCATGAAGACGCGATCGACCTGGGCGGGGTCGACGCAGGCGATGTCGAGGCACTCGTCGAGGGCCGCCTCGATGCGGGCGACGTCGGCGGCGATCCAGGCGTCGAAGTCGGCGCGGTCGATTTGGGTCTCGATGTCGATGGGCCCGTCGGAGAAGTGCAGCGGCACTTGCAGCGCGCTCGACAGGCCGACCTTGGCGGCCTCGACCTTGCGGAACAGATGGAAGCCCAGGTTGGCGCGCACCAAGTACAGCAGCGCCTTGATTTGCTCAGGCGAGTCGCTGCTGTTGCCGATCTCGACCAGCAGTTGAACGGTCGACCGCTCACGCAGGAACGACAAATGATGCCAGCGGGCGAGCTTGCCGTAGATCCAGCTGGGCATCTGCATCCAGTGGGCGTCGCGGCGATAGCGGCTCTCGGAGCCGAGCGCGGGCGCGATCACGGCCTCGACGATGCGCTGATCGAAGACGTCGCCCGCCACGGGCGCGCCGCTCGTCGACAGGATGCGCGGCGGACCGTCGCCGATCTGCATGAGGCTGAAGTCGCTCGTACCGCCGCCAAAGTCGGCGACCAAGATCAGCTCGGGCGCGGGCCGGCCCTCGGCGTAGCCATATGCGGCGCCTACCGGCTCGTACTCGAAGACGATCTCGTCGAAGCCGGCGTTGGCCATCGCCTGGGTCATACGATCGCGGGCGCGCTCTTCAGCGGCCTCGTCATCGCCGTCGCCGCTGACCCAGGTGACCGGCCGACCCACGACCGCGCGAGTGCCCAGCGGGCCCAGGTCGGCCTCGGCGTCGTGGCGCAGCTTCTTGAGGATCAAAGTCAGCAGATCGACGCAGCTCATGGAGCGCCCGAAGATGCTGGTGCGTTGGAAGCTGCTGCTGGCCACGAAGCTCTTGAGCGATTGGATCAAGCGCCCCGAGTCGTCGGCCAGGTACGACTCGATCGCGGCCGGGCCTGCGGTCGACGCGGCCATCACGGCCCGCGCGGAGTCGAGGTGGGGGAAGTACAGCAACGAGCGGAAGACCGCGTGCTCGACCTCGCCCAGCCGAAAGCGGGCCAGACGAACGCCGTCCTCATCGCGCAGGGCGACCGCGCTGTTTGTGGTGCCAAAGTCCCAACCGATCGCGCGCATGCTTCGCCTCCTCCCGCGGTCTGCTCAAGAGCGGTCGGCGGGTGTAGCGGAGGATGAACGGCGGGTCAAGCGGCAGAACGCTCGTCTTCGAGCCGAAGCGCGCGGGCGAACAGCGCGTTGAACCGCTTCGGGTCTTCAACGTCCTTGCGCGTCAAGGTGACCGACTCGAAGGGCGCCAGCGCGTCCTTGAGCGCGGCGGTGCGGGCCGCGCGGTCGGCGGCCGTTTGGGGGTCGGCGTGGTGGTCGTGGAGCGTCTCGCCGAGGGCCGCGTGCGCCTCGCGCGGCACCGCCTGCAGCGTCGCCGTCCCGTCACCGGACGAGTAGGCGGAGAGGAGGTGACGGTCGGTGAAGGTCATGTTCATGAACGGTTCATTGAAGTCGACGTTGGCGATGAACTCCTTGAAGTCGAACTCGGTGAGCAGCGCAGGCGACGTGTACGCGGCGCCCTTCATGGGACGGTTGCGGCGGGCGGCGCGGGCTTCGCGGCGGGCGATCTTACGAGCGAATGACGACATGACGGGCTCCTTGGCCGAGAGATGAGGCTGGCAAACTGGGCCAGCACTCTTCCCATCGGTCGCGCGTCGGGCGTGTCGCGGAGAAAGTTTCAAATGGCTGAATTGATTGAGATAAAAAGGCGAGTGCTCACATTGGTCACGCGCAGTCCGAGTCAGGCGAGCAAGTCCGCACGGGGCGGGCCACCGAACTTCCGCGAATACTCCCGACTGAACTGCGACGCACTCTCGTAGCCCACGGCGTGCGCGGCCGACGAGACGGAATGCGCCCCGCCCAGCACCAAACGTCGCGCCTCGGTCAATCGGAGATCCTTCTGGTACTGCAGCGGCGTCGTCTGTGTCACCGCCTTGAAGTGGGTGTAGAACGACGATGCACTCATGCCCACTGCCTGGGCCAACTCGCCCATCTCGACGCGGCGTCGGTAGTCTTCACGCAGCAGTCGGATGGCGCGGGCGATGTTGCTCGCGTGGCTGTCGCGCCGCAGAAGCATACGCAGCACATGGCCACCCGTCGCGGTGAGCAAGCGGTAGTGCAGCTCGCGGATGATCAGGGGGGCGAGCACGGCCGCGTCATCCGGGGCGTCTGCCAGATCGGCCCATCGCTCAAAGACCGACAGGAGCGCCGGCGACGCTGTCGATACGCGAAATGCGCGGGTCGATGGCGCCTCGGAGGGCATGTGGTCGATGGCGGCGTGCAGGCTGCGCAGCTCGGAGACGTCGATGCGCGCGACCAGGCTCAGGTAGGGCGTCTCGGGGGACGCTTCGACCACCTGGGCCGCGACGGGCATCGCGTGGCTGACCACGATGCACTCGCCCGCAGAGACCATGACGGTCTCGTCGCCCACGATGGTGAGCTTCTGGCCTTGTAGGATCAGGCAGATGAGCGGCTCATAGATCGCACACTCGATGGTGCTCGGCGCGACCTGTCGGGCCAGCCCGAGCCCCGGCGTAATGTATCGGTAAGTCTCGTGGCTGGAGCGAGCGAGGCGTTCGATGAGGCGTGCGCGTGTCATGGCCAAAGTCGTACCGCTGCCGGCGCGTCTTGTCAGGTGTCCTCTTCGGGTTTGCAGGATTGGGCATGTTGTTTGGAAAAGAAGGCAGACGCGCCGTGCTAGACAATCGGGGCACCCAACCACGGAGGACGCCCCCATGCCGACTGAGACCCTGCACCTCGAGACCGTTCGCACCCAACACACCCACGACCTCACCGGCCGCGTCGCCGCGGTCACCGGCACGACCAGCGGCACGGGCTACGTCTGCGCCCGTGAGCTCGCCCGCCTGGGCGCGCGGGTGATCCTGCTCAATCGTGAGAGCAGCCGATCGGTCGCGGCGCTTGCTCGGCTGCAGGCCGAGGTGCCCCAGGGGCAGTTCGAGGCGATCACGTGTGATCTTCAAGACTTCGCGAGCGTCCGAAAGGCGGCTGAGGCCATCAACGCGGGCTACGATCGCCTCGACATCCTCTGCAACAACGCCGGCGTGATGGCGCTGCCCGATCAGGCGACGAAGGACGGCTACGACGTGCAGATGCAGACCAACTGCATCTCGCACTTCCTGCTCACCCGCGATGTGTTCGGGCTGCTCAAGCAGAGCGACGACGCGCGCATCGTCGCTCACAGCTCGGCGGCGCGCATGGGCCCGCCGCTCGAGGCGCGCTACTTCGGCAAGAACGGCGGTGACTTGGGCGGCGACGGCACGCCCGAGGAGTCGGCCAGCTTCGGGGGGCCGCGTTGGCAGCGCTACCATCAGACCAAGCTCGCCAACTGCGCCTTCACGTACGAGATCAAGGCGCGCTGTGAAGCCGCCGGCCTGGCCAACGTCAAGGCGCTTGTCGCGCATCCCGGGCTCGCGGCCACCGAGCTGCAGGTGACCACCGCCAAGACCGGCGGGATGGACGCCGACTCGGCCTTCATGCAGTCCGCGCAGACCCCCGAGGATGGGGCGCTGGGCATCCTGCGATGCTGCGCTGATCCGGCAGCGCAGTCGGGCGACTTCTATGGCCCGAACGGCTGGACGGGCTTCCCCGAGAAGCTGACCCCCGAGGACCTGCTGTTCGATCCCGAGAACCGGCGCGTCAACTGGGAAGGCTGCGAAGCCGCCGTGGGCGCCTTCGAGATCTGAGCGCCGGGCGAGCCGTCGCGCGTGAGCCGCCCACCGTGGTCGGTCGGCGCCCTGACCAGGAGGCGCCATGCCCGATCTCTCCCCATTGCTCCGTCCCCGCGCCGTGGCCGTCGTCGGCGCCAGCCGCCGCGAAGGCAGCATCGGCCGTCAGGTGCTCCGCAACCTGGTGCAGTTCGGCTTCCAAGGGCCGGTCTATCCGGTCAACCCCACCGCCGGACATGTGCTGTCGATCCGCGCCTGGCTCTCGGTCGACGCCATCCCCGATCCGGTGGATCTGGCGGTGCTCGCCGTGCCAGCGGATCGCGTGCTCGAGACCGTGGAGGCCTGCGGGCGCAAGGGCGTGCGCGGCATCGTTGTGATCACCGCGGGCTTTCGTGAGGTGGGCGCCGCTGGGCGCGCCTTGGAGGACGCGGTCATGGAGCGCGTGCGCGCGCATGGCATGCGCATGGTGGGGCCCAACTGCATGGGCGTCATCAACGCCGATCCGGCGGTGCGGCTGGATGCGTCCTTCGGCCAGACGATGCCCGACAGCGGCGGCGCGGCCATCGCCAGCCAGTCCGGGGCCCTCGGCGAGGTGGTATTGGCCACCGCCAAGGCCGTCGGCCTGGGCATCAGCCAGTTTGTCTCCTTGGGCAATAAGGCGGACGTCTCCGGCAACGATCTGCTCTCGTTCTGGGCGGACGATCCGCAGACCCGCGTGATCCTGCTGTACCTGGAGAGCTTCGGAAACCCGCGGCACTTTGCCCGCGCGGCGCGGCAGGTGACCCGTGAGCGGGGCAAGCCCATCCTCGCGGTCAAGTCGGGGCGCTCGCGTCAGGGCG
>JBNMOZ010000406.1:0-5862 GCA_051276005.1 Bradymonadia bacterium
TCGGGCGCCATGTACGTCGGCGTGCCCAAGACGCCGCTCTGGGTCGTCAGCGAGACATACTCGGGGCCGCGGGTGCCCTCGACGACGCCCGCGATGCCAAAGTCGAGCACCAGCACATGCGGGCGCAAGCCGGCGTGCAGCACCATGATGTTCGCGGGCTTGAGATCGCGATGCACGATGCCGATGCGATGGGCGTGATGCAGGGCGTCGAGCACCTGCCGCATCAGGTCGATCGCGTCGTCCGCCGGCAGCGCGCCCCGGGTCTTCAGGTAGCCCGCGAGGTCTTGGCCTTCGACGAAGACGAGCACCGTGAACAGCCGCCCATCGGGCAGCGCCCCAAAATCGAGCAGTCGAACAATATTTGGGTGCTGAAGGCGCGCGATGACCCGCATTTCGCGCTCAAAACGCGTGCGATCGTCCATCTCGGTGGCGTCGGTCATCACCTTGATGGCGACGGCCTGTCCGGTCGACAGCTGGCGGGCCGCGTAGACCACGCCAAAGCCGCCGGCGCCCAGTCGGCCCGTGATCTCGAAGCGGTTGTCGATGAGCAGGCCCGCGGGGAGCGTGTCAGCGGGCGAGGCCCTCATCGATGCAGGTCGGGATCGACGTCAAGCCGCTCAGCCCAGCGATAGATCTGGCGGCGATCCTTGCCGAAGTAGGTCGCGACGCGGGCCATATTGCCCTCGAAGTGTGTGAGCACCCGGCGCAACCCGGCAGCGTCCGGTGCCTGGTCGGGGGTCACGATCAGTTCGATAGGCACGGGTGGCGCTTCGGACGCGTCGGCCTCGGGGGCGCGCGCCAGCACGGGGGCGGCGAGGGCGTCGTCGAGATCGGCCAGCTCGATGCGGCCGCTCTCACAGCGGACGGCCGCCGCGGTCATGGCCTGCTCAAGGCCGCGCACGTTGTAGGGCCAGTCCGACAGCAGCAAGGCCTCGGCCGCATCTGGGCTGAGGCGGGCATCGGCGCCGGCGGCCTTGAGGAAGCGACCCGCCAGCGGAAGAACGTCGGCGCGCCGATCGCGCAGCGGCGGCACGTGCAGGATCCAGCCGGCGAGGCGGGCGTACAGATCGCCTCGAAAGCGATCGGCCTGCATCGCCTGCGTGATCAGGTCCTGATGGGTCGCCGCCACCACCCGCACGTCGACCTTGATCGGTTCGGTCGCGCCCACCGGTCGAATGGTGCCCGTCGACAAGACGCGCAGCAGCTTGGGCTGCAACGCGATGGGCATGTCACCGATCTCGTCGAGGAAGATCGTGCCGCCTTCGGCCGCCGCAAACAGCCCGCGTTTGGCCGTCTTGGCGCCGGTGAACGCCCCGGCCACGTGCCCGAAGAGCTCGCTCTCAATGAGATCGGCCGGCAAGGCCGCGCAGTTCACCGGGATGAGCGGCCCCGAACGCCCACTCGCCAAATGCAGCGCCTCGGCGACTCGCTCCTTGCCCACGCCCGTCTCGCCCAACACCAAGACCGAGACCCGCCGCGGACCGACGCGCTCAATCTCGCCCCGAATAGCCTGCAACGCGACGCTGGGACCAAACAACGGCGCCGACCCGGGGCGCAGGCGCGTGCCGCCCTTGATGCAGATGATCTCGTGCAGCAGCAGGGTGTCGCCGATGCGCAGCACCACGCCGTCTGCGAGCGGCACCGCGACGCCAGGCGGCGCCGTGACGCCGTCGACGATGGTGCCGTTGGTGCTGTCGAGATCGCGCACGGTGCCGGCGTCAAAGACGGCGTGTTGGCGCGACGCCTGCTCATCGTCGATGGCCAGATCGCCCGCGCGCCCGATGATCAGCGGCGCGTCGCCCAGCACGGTGGGTGGGTGCGGCGGTCCGAAGACCACCGTCAGGCGGCGCACCTCCGAGGGGGTCTGCCGACCCGCCCGAGCGGGTGATGGACGGGTCACGTTCGTCATCTGTCTAGCTCAGCAAACCCGGCGGCGCGCCGCAAGGTCGACGTGTCGCCAAGTCGCGCCCCTTCACCGAGCTGCGTGGCATGGGCGGCCTCGAACTGATCCCGGGCCGATCGAATGCGCATCTTGGTCGCGGGCTTGCTGATGCCACGCTGCGTGGCGGTCGCGTCAAGGCTGAGGCGCTGGACATCGCGGCGCGAGCGCCTCGCGGTCGCTGGAGGCGATGAGATCGAGCACTCGCAGCAAGACCTGGCGCGCTTCGAGAGGGCGGGCGCCCAGATCTTCGACCGGCACCGCGACGGCGCGCCGTCGATGGCAGCGGGGGGACGCAAGTTGGGCCCTCTACAACGCGATGCCGGGGGCAACCCGGTTCGCCTCGGTCGTCGATGTCACAGTGTTCAGCGACGTGATCGCGGGGCAGTCGTCGAACTTTGGGCAGGTCAGGCAGCGCGCATTGGTTGTCATTCGACACCTACGCCGGGTGCGTGGCATCTTCACCGCCGAAGACGCCCGCCGAAGACGCCCGCCGAAGACGCCGACAGGAGACGCACAGATGACCGACTACACACCGCCCGAAGTCTGGACCTGGGACAAGTCGAGCGGCGGGCAGTTCGCGCATATCAACCGGCCCATCGCCGGGTCGACCCATCAGAAGGATCTGCCCGTCGGCGAGCATCCGCTGCAGCTCTATTCGTTGGGTACGCCCAACGGCGTCAAGGTCACCTTGATGCTCGAGGAGCTGCTGGCGCTGGGTCACACAGGGGCCGAATACGACGCTTGGCTGGTTCGCATCGACGAGGGTGACCAGTTCTCCAGCGGGTTCGTCGACGTCAACCCCAACTCCAAGATCCCCGCGCTGCTGGATCGCAGCACGAATCCTCCGACCCGCGTCTTCGAGTCGGGCGCGATCCTGCTCTACCTCGCCGAGAAGTTCGGGGCTTTCCTGCCGGCAGATCTCGCCGGGCGCACCGAGACGCTCAACTGGCTGTTCTGGCAGATGGGCGCGGGGCCGTTTCTGGGCGGCGGGTTTGGTCACTTCTACGCCTACGCGCCCGAGTCGCTTGAGTACCCGATCAACCGGTTCGCGATGGAGGCCAAGCGCCAGCTGGACGTGCTCGATCGCCAGCTCGCCGAGAACGAGTTCATCGCCGGTGACGCCTACAGCATCGCCGACATGTCGATTCACCCGTGGTACGGCGCGCTGGCGCTGGGCAAGCTGTATGACGCCGCGACGTTCCTTGCGGTTGAGGACTACACGCATCTGCAACGCTGGGCGAAGGCCATCGCCGAGCGTCCGGCCGCCAAGCGGGGCCTCAAGGTCAATCGGGTGTGGGGCAAGCCGGAGAATCAGGTCGCCGAGCGCCACAGCGCCGCCGATTTAGACTGAGCCCAGCCTCCTCCGGTCTTGCCTCATCCGATCTGCCAGCTAAAGCCGCAGAGCCAAAGCAGCCAAGATGGCGCGCATCTCTTCGGTCGCCTGCGTGTGGGTGTGAAAGCTCGTGTACGCGACGCGACCGCCGCCGGGTGAGGGCTCGAACAGCACCATCAGCGGGGCCCCCTCGGGCGACGCCACCAAGATCTCGACCTCGGCCGAGACCGCGTTCATCTGCATCCACCCGCCCAGGTTGAAGACCACCTCGAAGACGGCGCTGCCCACCGCCTGCTGCAAGAACTCCGGCACGATGCGCCCCTCGACCGTGCCGCGCATGCCCCGACCCGCGACGCCCCCGCCGACCGCGCATTCGACCGGCAGGTCGTTTTGCAGGTCGCATGCGGTGGGGGCGCTGACTCGGCATTCGGCGGGGCAGTCGGTGCAGACGCAGCAGTCGGGTGCCGCCATGATCGGGCGCGCGACCAGCTCAAAGTCGATCATCTCGGGCCAGATCTGCGCGATCAAGTCGGCCGCTAAGTCCGAGACGTAGAGCGATCCGCCGCCCGCGACGAAGCGCCGCAAGTTGGCCTTGATGGCGTCGACCTCGGGGTTGGTGTTGCGAAAGTTGATGCCGCTCGCGCAGTTGATGAACAGCACGTTGAAGGCGCCGCCCAGGTTGGGATCGCTCAGCGCTTCACGGGCCCCGCGGTGGTCGCGTCGGCCGCCGCAGACGAGCTGGAAGTCGAAGCCCAAGTCGCCGAGAATATTCTGGATTCTGTCATAGTCGCCCGACACGACGCCGATGCGCGCGGCGTCCGACTCCAGGCAGATCTTGTCGCTGATCGCGTCGCCGGCCGGCACGACGGTGCCCGCGCGAATGGTCGCCTCAAACTCACTGCGGAAGTTGCCCGAGCGGATGACCACCGTGATCGGGCCGACGGCCAGATCGTTGAGCTCAAAGCGCCCGCGCTCGTCGGTGCGTACGCGGCGAATCACGGGGTTGCCGTCGCAGTCCTCAGTGGCTGCTTCGACGATGGCGTCGACGATTCCGGTGCCGTCGGGGGCGCAGGCGACGCCGGTCACGCCCCCGCTGCGGCAAATCTCGCCGGCGTCGTTGAGCACGAGCGCGTCGGGCAGAGGGGTGAGCGCATCTTCGCGGATCACCGCGCCGTCGGTCAGCCCGCCGACGTCGGCGAACTGCACCACGTCCTCGGGCGCGGTGTCCGAGACCGACGACGTCGGGGTCTCGCAGCCGCTCATCGAGAGGCTCGCCATGACGCCCAGGAGTACGAGGGGTCGTATGCGCGCGGCTGTCGCGAGCGACGACCGATTACGCACCTTTGCCCTTGGCGGCGACATGCTTGCCCAGATGCTCCTTCTCCATCTTCTCGTAGTAATCGATCACCTCGCGCACATAGGCGCGCTTCTCCAGGTAGGTGCCCGGCCAGAAGCTGCGCTTGAAACCATAAATGATGATGGACTTGAGGTCCTTGAGGTCGAGGCCCAGGTGCGTCGAGGCCAGCATCAACTCGCGGGTCACCGTCGTGTTCGAGACCGTGCGGTTGTCGGTGCAAATAGTCGTCGACAGCCGATGCTCGCGCAGCTTCGCGAAGCTGTGATCGGCCAGCGACTTCATTTGGGGGTTGGTCTGCAGGTTGCTGGTCAGGCAGATCTCCAGGGTGATCCGGCGGTCTGCGATATACCGGCTCAGCCGCTCGACGTATTCCGCAGGATCCTTGATGGCCGGATCTTGAATCGACGCCGGGTCGAGCAGGTAGGTGCCGTGACCGATGCGATCGGCGTGCAGGTCGGTGATCGCTTGGAAGATGCTCTCGGGGCCGTACGCTTCGCCGGCATGCACCGTCTTCTTGAGGAAGTTGCGATGCGCCAGGGCGAAGGCGCCCGTGTGATCGTCGGCGGGGTAGCCCGCCTCTTCGCCGGCCAGGTCGAAGCCCACAATTGGCAGACCGTGCTCGTCGCGCGCGATGAGGGCGGCGCGGGCCAGCTCCAGGCTCGCCAGGCCGTAGATCTCTTTGGGCGGGCTGTAGCGGTGGGCGCGGATGATGTTGCTGAAGTACTCCGAGAAGCCTTCGTGGAACATGCGCATCGCGCAGCAGATGATGCCGTACATGAAGCGCGGCTCGGCGCCCTTGACCACCGCGGGGCGGGCGTTGAATTCGGTCTGCGCGCGCTTGAGTCCACGGTTGACGGCCTTGAGCACCGTCACTGCGTTCATGTGTTCGTGCACATGCAGTTGCGGGGCGAAGCGCACCTCGAGGTAGCGCACGCCCTCAGCCATGTTGTCCTGGGCCAACTCATAGGCGCAGCGCTCGAGGCTCGGCTCGTTCTGCAGGACGCCGACGGTGTATTGGAAGCCCTTCAGATACTCGCCCAGGTCGGCGTAGCGCTCCTTGAAGACCAGCTCGCGCAGGCCCTCTTCGGTATAGCTGGGCAGGGTGACGCCGTACTCCTTCGCCAACTCGATGAGCGTGGGGATGCGGATCGAGCCGTCCAGGTGCACATGCAGGTCGGTCTTGGGCACCGCCATGAGGAAAGCTTCGGTGATTCTGGGATCAGTCGAAAG
>JBNMOZ010000407.1:0-5844 GCA_051276005.1 Bradymonadia bacterium
CTCGGCCACGGGCATGCCGCCGCCCTCACCGCCCTCGCCACCCGCCGCGCCCTGACCGCCCTCTCCGCCCTGGCCCGCGACCGGTCCGGTGTCGGCCCCGTCATCGTCCGCGTCATCGCAGCCCCACAGGCCGATTACTAAGCAGCAAGCCCACACGCCATGCTTCATCTCGAACTCCCCTTCGCTTCGACTGACCTTCGGCGTCAGCGTACTCAATCGCGTGGCGCTGGGCACGAATCGTATTCGCCCGCGCAGGCCCACCTTGACCCGCGCAAGGTCGCGAACGCACACCGGAACACAGCGTCTCAGAACAAACCCTCGTAAGCAGGTCGGAATATTGTGTAGATTCGCTAAAGACAGCCTGAGGAGCCCCAGGGGCACCATGAATACGACCGCTGAACGACCGCATCACGACGCAGATCTGACCCGCCACTGGGATCCGGGCGCGGCCAGATTCGTCAAGCTGGACGGGCCTTTGCTCATGCGACACGGCGGCACGCTGCCCGAGGTTCGCATGGCCTACGAGACCTGGGGCACGCTCAACGCTGGCCGCGACAACGTGCTGCTCTTGTGCACCGGTTTGTCGCCCCGGGCGCATGCCCGCAGCTCACCAGAAGACCCGACGCCGGGCTGGTGGGAGTCGATGATCGGCCCCGGACAGGCCCTCGACACCGATCGATTTTTCATCGTCTGCTTCAATAACCTCGGTGGGTGCTTCGGCAGCACCGGGCCCGCGTCGAGTCATCCTGAGACTGGCGAGCCCTGGCGCACGGACTTTCCGGTGCTGGCCATCGAAGACATCGCTGCTTCCATGCGCCGCGCGCTGCACCAGCTCGACCTGCACCGCCTGGCCGCCGTGGTCGGGCCCTCATTGGGCGGCATGACTGCCCTCGCCTATGCCATGGAGGCCGGCGACGAAGTGGGCGCGCTGGTGGTCATCTCGTCTGCCCACCGCGCTGAGCCCTTCGCCATCTCGATCCACAGCCTGCAGCGCGAAGCGATCTACACCGATCCCGCCTGGTCGGCTGGCTACTACGCCGATCATCTGCCCCCCGCGATGGGCATGCGGCTGGCCCGCAAGATCGGCATGCTGTCGTATCGCTCGGCCGCCGAATGGGCCACGCGCTTTGGACGCGAGCGCGCCAGCGGCTGGGGCGGCGGCGCGTTCGGCATCGAGTTCGAGGTTGAGAGCTACCTTGAGCACCACGCCGAGAAGTTCGTCGGCGCCTTTGACGCCAACTGCTACCTGTATCTCTCGCGCGCGATGGACCTGTTCGATGTCGCCGAGCACGGTGGCTGTGTGAAGAACGGTCTGGCCCGCATTCTGGCGCCCAAGTGCTTGGTCATTGGCGTGCAGAGCGACATCCTCTTCCCCATGCATCAGCAACGCGCCCTGGCCGAGGGCCTCGAGGCGACCGGGCATACGGTCGAGGTGGTCGAATTGGACAGCATTCAAGGGCATGACGCGTTCTTGGTCGACATCGAGAAGTTTGCGCCTGTCGTGGGCGACTTTCTGGCGGCCTTATGAGCGCGGCCATTGCTGAGCTTGCGGTGACAGAACAGGCCAGCAAGCACGTGCTGCGCATCGGCCTGAATCGACCCAAGAAGTACAACGCCTTCAACCGCGCCATGCTCGCGGGGCTGGCGACGGCATACACGCGGCTCGAGGACGACCCCGAGCTGCGGTGCGGGCTGCTCTTTGCGCACGGCGATCACTTCACGGCCGGGCTCGACCTGGCCGAGATCGGCCCCGCCGTCGCCCAGGGCGAGCCGTTATTTGGCGACGGTCAGGTCGATCCCCTCAACCTCTTCGGTCGCCGCCGCAGCAAGCCAGTGGTCGTCGTCGCCCACGGCTACTGCTTCACCATCGGCCTTGAGCTGGCGTTGGCCGGCGACATGCTCGTCTGCGCGCAGGACACCTCCTTCGGCCAAATCGAGGTGCAACGCGGCATCATGCCGTTTGGCGGCGCGACGGTCCGGTTCCAGCAGCGCTGCGGGTGGGGCAACGCCATGCGCTACCTGCTGACGGGCGATCGGTTCGACGGCGAAGAGGCCCTGCGAATCGGGCTCGCCCAGCAAATCGAAGCGACGCCCGCTGCCGCCCTCGAGGCCGGCATCGCCTTGGCCGAGCGCGTCGCCGCCCAAGCACCGCTGGCGGTTCAGGCGTCACGCAGCAACGCACAGGTGGCTGTCACTCAAGGCGAACCCGCCGCGCTTGAGAGCCTCATGGACGCCGCCCGCGGGCTGATGGGCACCGCCGACGCCGCGGAAGGCATGCAGTCATTCGTTGAGCGCCGCGCCGCGAAGTTCACCGGGCGCTGATAGAGCGTCGCGGCGCAGGTGATCGTGCTGCGTTGAGGCTTGCGCCGAGAACGCGTCAGCGGTAGGTCAAGACAGCTGACCACTCTGGAGCCGCCCATGCGTTCGCTGTTCTCGTGCCTGCTCGCCCTGTCTGCTTGCCTTCCGGCAGCCGCCCTCGCGGGCGATCCCTGCCCCATCGAGTTCACCTTCTACGACCTCGGCACGCCGCCCTGGCTCGAGCAGTCCAAGCTGCTCGACGCGCTGACCACCAAGGACAGCTGGTTGGGTATGAGCTTCAAGACGAACGCCGCCGTGCCCGGCAAGGCTCCGGCCGGCGTGCAGGTGACCAACGTGTCGGCGGGCAGCCCGTCGGCGAAGGCCGCGCTGAAGGCCGGCGACGTCATCACCGCCGCGAACGGCGAGCCGCTGCTGACCTTTCAGGCGTTCAACACCCTGCTCGACGCCACCTCGCCGGGCAGCGTCCTGGCCCTGCAGGTGACCCGCGACGGCAAGAGCGAAGCGAAGACGCTCACCCTCAGCCGCCAGGATCCCGTGCTCGGCGCGCTGATCCGCGAAGCCTCCAAGCAAGAGTGCGGCGCAGTGACCCGTGGCGACGCCTCGCCCAGCTGGATCGCCAAGGTTCAGCCGCATATGTACGCCAAGAACAAGCGGTTTCGCTGCGATGACGCCGGCGAGGCCATCGCCAAGGCGCTCGGCGACGACGCCTTGGGCGCAGGCGACACCCTCTTGCTGCGTGGCAGCAAGCGCATGCTCTTCGTGGCCCCCGGCCTCAAGACGTTCTGCGTGTCTGCGAAAGACTACGACGGCGCCAAGCTCACCCCCGCTGCGGTCAAGGGGCTGTTCTCGAAGCTGACGAAGGCCTACATCGCCGACCGCCACGCCAACCCGTAAGTTGATGCTCCGCACTGCCGATCTGTCAATGTCGGCTCTGCTCGGCGCCCTCAACACTCAGCGCAAACGCCTGGCGCCCGGCGACGTCATCGAGATCGACGCGCTCGATCCCGATGTCAGCGCCCGTCACTTCGACGGCGAACTCATCGGCGCCGATCGCTATCGCAGCTGGGCCGGCTGGGCCGAGGTGGCCGAGGCGCTCGATTGCGCGCTGGCGACCCCACTGTCTCAACGCCCCGACCGCGTCACCGTTCGCCTCCGCATCCTCGATCGCAACGCGACCTGGCACAGCGCGACTCCGTCGGGTGATCGAGAGAAGTACGGCGCAGCGTCTGCCTTCGCGCGCATCGACAAGTTCGAGGAGCCGCACTTCGCGCTCGGGTTCGCCCGGGCGCTGGGCTATCTCAAGCTGCCGGTTGCCCCGGATGTGTTGAGCGTCGGGGTGCACCAAGGTGCCGAGCTGGGCGCGGTGGACGCGGCGCTCGGATCGGCCGGCGCGCGCGTTGGCGTCGATCACTCGGCCACGGCTTTGGCGGCCGCGCGTCTGCGCTACCCCGACCCGCGGTTTACGTTCGTCGAAGCCGATCTGCGCGATCCCCTGCCCGCGTCCCCGGCGCTCTCAAGCGGCGTGGACGCCCTGATCGCCATCAACACGTTGCACAGCCCCGCGTTGGATGGCCCCGCGGTCTTTCGACGGCTCATCAAGTCGCATCTGCGCCCCAGCGGCGGCGTGATCCTGGGCTTCGCGCAGTGTCGTTACATCGAGCATCAGCGACGCTTCGGCGCCGCCAAGCCCGGCCAGGTTCTGCGTGACATCGCGGCCTATCGGCGCTACCTCAATCAACATGGCTTCACCAGCATGGTGCTGGGCAAACACACGGTGCTCTTGGCGGCGCGACGATTGAAGTGACGAAGAGGGCTTGAACAACACCAAGCCGCGCACGACAGCAGTGAATCTGGTAGACGATCTGCGCCACCTCACTCTACTCAACGCCGCTTGGCGCGGCGAAGACTACGGGGAAGAGAATGAAGAGCATCAAGTATGGGTGGCTGAGCGGCTTCGGCATGATGATCGCCGGCGTTGGTCTCGTCTTGACCGCCATCGCGGCGGTGGGCGTGTTGCTCGGATTTCAGCTGAGCTTCGAGGACGTGGCCCTGCCAGACGACTGGGCCGGCGTGGGCCTGATGGCCGGTGGCCTCTTGCTCATCGCCGCGCTGTCGACCTATGGCGCGTTCGTGACGACGAAGTTCAAAGCCGCCAAGGGCAAGCCGGGCGTGCGCGTCGCGTTGGTGGTCGTCGGGCTGGGCCTGCTGGTGCTCGCGTTCCGCGCGACCCAAATCATCCTTCTGACGAATACCTACGGCAGTATGCTGGCCTATTACGCCACCGATGGTGATCTGGACGACGTCAAAGCTGAGTTGGCCGACAAGCCCAAGCAAGAGCACCTCGACGAAGGCATCAGCCGCGCGGCTGGCTACGGCAATGTGGGCGCTTTGAAGTTGCTGTTGGCGGCCGGCGGGACCTTCGCCGATACGGGCTCACCTGAAGAGTTCCGAAGCTGCGCGCTGAACCGAGAGCGCGTGCGCCTTGAGTTCATCCAGGTCGCTCTTGCGGCCGGCGCGAACGCGAAGACCTGCCCTAAAAGCGAACACACAATCTACGAGAAGGTCCGATTCGGGCAAGCCAGCGACGCCGAGATGGCACAGATCGTGACCGCGTTGCGCGGCGCGGGGTGGCCCGCCAATACCAAACCCGAGCGATCCAAGCAGACTCCGCTGCAGGCCGCGGAGAAGAGAAAGATGCCGTTGACGGCGGCCGCCCTGCGCTGATTCGCCCGACGCGGTACGCTGTGCGTATGCTCAAGTCTACATCCGAACCCACCATCGCCGACGCCCGCGCCTTCGCCATTGAGGCCCACGGCACCCAACGCTACGGCGCCGAGCCCTACGCTACGCACCTCGCAGAGGTCGCCGGCGTCATCGACGCCTACCTGCCCGACCACGATCGGCACCGCACGCTCATGCAGGCGGCCTGGCTGCATGACACGCTCGAAGACACCCCGGCGAAGGCCGGCGATCTGCGCGATGAAGGCTTCAGCGATCGGCTGATCGACGCGGTGCGCTTCTGCACCGACGTGCCAGGGCCAGACCGCAAGGCCCGAAAGCGCGCGACCTATCGCAAGATGCGACGCGCGCTCAACGCGAGCCTGGCGGGTGAAGGCACCCCCGGCACCCGGCTGGGGGCGCTGGTCAAGCTGGCCGATCGCGTCGCCAACCTGCGCGCCACGCTGCGATCTGAGCATGAGCGATTGGCTCGGACGTACGCCGGTGAAGCCGAGGTGTTCCGGATGGCGGTCCTGTGCCCGTGGCTGCCGACGGCGATGCTGGCCGAGTACGACGGGCTGATCGATCAGGTGCGTCGGCTGGCGTAGCGCGCGATCCGGGGGACTTCATCGCGGCGATCGGCGATGACATCAACCCGGCGGCGATGGCCACCTTTACGGCCCACGCGGCGGCCGTCGAGTTGCCGGCGCCGAGGTGATGCTCTCGGCACCCTTTCGGGGCGACCCGTCGCTCATCCAACTGCGGCGCCGCCGGATCAGTCTGCACGTTCTGGGGCGAGGCCCGCGG
>JBNMOZ010000408.1:0-5827 GCA_051276005.1 Bradymonadia bacterium
TTGACGTCTCGCGCGGTCAACGCCTGCAGATCGATATCAACGCCAGCCCGCTTGGCGTTTCGTTGAGCGACCTCGATGGCGCCGCCGGCCCGGTCACTGCCGTGAATCACGCAGGGCACTGCCGTCCCGATGGGCATGGTCTCGCTGCGCCACCAGGACTCACAGGCGAAGGTGCGCAGGCGACCCGGCGCGAGCCCCGCGGCGCGTGATGCGGCCTCGATGACGATCGTGCCCGAGCCGCACATGGGGTCGACGAGCGCTTCGCCCGGTGCCCAGCCCGCCAGCCGCAGCATGCGCGCCGCCAGCGTCTCACGCACCGGCGCCGAGCCCGATTCGAGCCGCCAGCCGCGCTTGTGCAGGTGCTCACCGGTGGTGTCGACCTTCAACGTGCAGCGATCGTGGACCAGCCGGCAGTACAGCCGCGCGGGCCCCTTGCCGATGAGCGCGTGCAGGCGCTCGGCCACCGCGTCGGTGTGATAGAGCCGCGACCGGGTGCTGCTGACCCGCGCGTTGATGCCGCCATAGGGCGTCCAATCGACAGCGTCGGCGCCGGCGATCAACGCGTCGAAGTCACGCGCGTCGAATTGCGCGACCGGCATCAAGATTCGGCTCGCGCAGGCCAGCAAACGGTTGGCCTTGAGGGGGGAGCCACGAAACTCCACCCCGCCCGGCTTGATGGTCAATGAGCGAAAGCGATGGTCGCGCAGCTCATCCTGCAGAACGGACTCGAGGCCCGGCGGCGTCACGCCGAAGAGCATCGGCGGCTTCTTTGCCATGTGTACGGATCCTCGATGGTCAGAGAGGGGGATGCGCGCCGAAGGGCCCGCGCCTGGATAGTCGTTTAGATGTCGAAGCCGGGGGTGCAGACGTTGCGGTTGCCGCCCTCGACGCGAGGCTTGACGTTGCAGCCGTACCCGTCGCGGCAGTCGTCCAAGAACACACAGCTTCGCGCGCACAGCTGGTCGCCGTCGTCGAAGCGCACGCAGCTCCCGCCAGCGCCGCAGTCGCCGTCGCGGACGCATTCGCGGCTGCAGTAGCCGTTGGGGATGCTCGCGTCGTCGAGGCAGTCGAAGCTGCCAGCGCAGTCGGTAAAGTCGATACACGATCCGCCCAGCGCCTCATTGCCCGGCAGGCCGCAGCGGAAGGTCCCGTCGAGGTGCTTGCAGGTCTGGTCGGGGTGGTCGCAGCTGCCGAGGAGGCACGGCTCGATGCACCACTCCTGATGACAATCGAAGCCGTTCGGGCAGTTGCCAGCGTCGCAGAAGGCGTCCACGCACTCGTTCGCGTCGTAGTCGCAGACCTCGATGTCTTCGCACGACACCGCGCCGGGCATGCAGCCGCCGGCCTCAGCCCGCATCTGCGTGCGCACCGACAGGTCGTAGTCGGCGCCGATCTCGAGACCGCGCACCTCGTAGTGGATGAACCCGCCACCCACCGGGCCGGGCGCCGTCAGCAACCGACATGCGCCCCGCCCCGCCTGACATCCGTCGCCCTGGCCCACCTCGAAGGTCTGGCCCGGGACCGCTGCCATGCCGGCCGTCGAGGCGCTCAGGTCGGGCGCACGCGCGCCGGTGTACGAGATGTAGACCTGCAGCTCATGGCCGTCGGGCACGTCGGTCTTGTACCAGTCGGCGTCGGCGCAGAACGTCAGGTTGCGGTACAGCTCGGGCCGAAACGGCTCGGCGTTGGCGTGGCTGTCGTTGGGCTCGACGCGATCGGCGTCGCACATGATGGGCTCGCCCATCTCGAGCTGCATCGAGTAGGTGTTGCGCTCGGTGCGGAAGCCGTACACCCGCAGGCTGTGCCTGCCGGTCTCGGCGGGGGTGTAGACAATCGTCTCGTTGTCATCGCTCGAGCGACTGGCCGCCACCTCGCCGCCGTCGGGCCCATGGAGCACGGCGTCGATGTCGCCGGCTGCGTCGCTGAATTGCAGCGTGATCGTCGCATCGGTGCCAGCCACGAGATCGAGGCTGTACCAATCGACGTCGTCGCCGCAGATGACCTGCTCGGCGCCCTGGGCCTGGGCAAACGAGGCGGCGTCGCCGCGCTCGTCATTGCCGACGCCGTTCTCGAACGCGTCATCGACGCATTGCTCGCCGCCGCCTTCGACGGCGACCTGCACCGTGTAGTCGGTCTCGGCCGCGCCCGCCGTATAGACGAGGAGTCGAAAGTCGCCCGCGGCCTCGGCCACGTGGACGATCTGCTCGAAGTCGTCGAGCCCCTCAGAGATGCCAGCCGGCGCGCCACCCGCGGGCGGGTAGAGGATAATGTCGACGTCGCCCTGGGCGTGGTCGAAGGCCAGGTCGATCTGGATGCGATCGTTGGCCTGGGCGGCCACCAAGTAGATGTCGGTGTTGCCGGCCGGGCAGATCGTCCGGTTGAGCAGCGCACCCGGCATGACGCGCACCGGCTCGTCGCCCTCGGCGTCGGGGGTGCACATGCCCATCATCGGACCTTCAGCGGGGCGCACCTGGAAGGTCGCGCGCTCGGCCGCCGTGAACTCGCCATCGGAGACGCGGAACACGACGCGGACCGCCTGATCGGCCTGCTCGGCCACCGGCGTCCATGTAAAGCGGCCGGTGTTGGCGTCGAGCGCCGCGCCGGCCGGAGCCGTGCCAGCGATGAGATAGGTGAGGCTGTCGGGCAGCTCGTCTTCAACGACCAACTGCAGCACGAAGGCCTCGCCCACCCGCAGCTCGGCGTCGACGATGTCTTCGATGATCGGCGGCAAGTTGCCGGGGTTGACGTTGCCCGGTTCGCGCACGACGAACTTCACCGCCACGACGGTCTCGTTGTTGCCGTCGGAGACGACGATCTCGGCGTTGAGGCTGTCACCAGCCAGCTCGACCGGGGGTGTCCAGGTGAACAGGCCCGTGTCGGCGCCGAGGGTCGCGGCCGGGAGCACATCGCCGCGCAGGGCATAGCTGAGGGTGTCGCCGTTGGGATCGCTCGCCTCGACCTGTAGATCGAAGGGCTGGCCGGCGGTGACCACCTGATCGCCGATTTCGTCGACCTCGGGCGGCCGATTTACGCCCGCCCCGGGGGCCACGACGGTGATCTGAATAGTCTCTTGGTCTTTGAGCTCGCCGTCAGAGACCTCGAAGGTGATCAACGCGATCAGCCCCTCTTGGTCGGCCCGCGGCGTCCAGGTGAACCGGCCCGCGCCTTTGTCGAACTTGGCCCCGTCGGGCAGGCTGGATCGCACGTTGTAGGTGATCGGCGCACCTTCGGGATCGGTGGCGCTGAGCTGGATCGACAGCTCGCTTTCAGCCGGCGCCTCGCGGTCGCCGATGCGGGCCAGCTCGGGGCGCTGGTTGCGATCGATGTCGCCCCCCATGCCGCCCTCGCCCATATTACCGGCGCCCCCCTGGCCGCCCTCGCCGCCAGCAGATCCACCTTGTCCGCCTTCGCCCTGACCGCCCGCGCCCCCTGCGTCGACGTCGGCGTCGGTCGGACCAGCGCAGCCTACGGTCAGGCTGAGCGCGCAGGCTACCACCCACAATCGCATCCAATTCATCGTGCTCCCCCTCTGATTCGCAAAGCGTAGCGCTATATATACTCAGCGGCGCGTTGCTGTATCCACCGTCGCACCATCCACCGTCGACAGACGAACCGTCATTGGCAGATCCCCGCCGCTGATAAACAAATCGGGCCCGGCACGCCGCGCGCGATAGGTCAGGCGCTCACCGCCATCTGGGATCAGCGACAGATGCGCGTCATCCCCATGCCACTGGCCATGGGTCTGTTCGGCGGCGTCGCCGGTGGCCGCTTGGTGCATCGTGTACCGTCCGTTTGCCGTCAAGGCCAGCGTCAAAGTGCCGCCCGTCGCCGAATGTCGCCATGCGCCCCGCAAATGAGTCGGTCGCTGACGCGGTGCGATGGGGGCCGGCGCGGGCAGTGGCGCGGCTGTGAGGCACACGCGGGTGAAGGGCGGCCCGTCGAGACAGGTGCGCGCCTTGACCGCCGTGATGGTCAGGCTGAGCGGCTCGGTCTTGGGATGGATCCCATCAAGCTGCAGGCGGCCATCCGCCTGGCGCCAGCGATAGGCCACCCCGCCAAACTCGGCCGCCCCGTCGCGCTTGAGCCAGATCCAGACGCGGCCGGCGTCCGAATCGCCCGCGTACCGCCCCGCAGCGAGAGTCATGGGGCCCGCGACCCCGACGGGTGCGAGAGCTGCGGGCGCAAGGAATGGCAGCAAGAGCAGTACGGCGTGCACGAGTTTCCTTGTCGTCGACGGGCCCCCTCTCCATACCATGGGGCATGCGCTCGCTGCTTCTGATCGCAATGCTCGCCCTGCCCGGTTGTGTCGACGACCTCGACGCGATCGTCGCGCCCGTCATCGACGAGATCCGGCCAACTGCGACCGCGCCGGGCGGCACCCTGACGATCATCGGCCGCAACTTTGGGCGCCAAGGGCCGTTCGATACGGCGCTGATGGGTGGCGTCGAGGCTGAAGTGCTCAGCTGGGACGATCGATCCGTGCGCCTGGTCGCCCCGCGCGATGGCCGCCGAGGCGTGGTGCCGGTGGTCATTCGCACCGAGGGCCGCGTCAGCCGGCCGGTAGACTTCGAGATCCTGTCGCGCACGCCCGCCATGGACGGGCGGCCGATGGACGATGCGGGCGATGCGGGGGCTGACGCGTCGATGGACGCCGGCCCCGACGCCCTCTGAGCCCTGCGTTTCTGATATGATTCGCGGGCCTGCGCGCCCGACGAGATCGTGGCGCGTACGCACGCCCTAGACGAATCGCCGGTGGATGGAGGCAGCCCTTGGCACAGGACGACTTCGCGGCCCGAATGCCGTCGGTGGGCTTCAAGGGCCCGGCGCCCGCCAAGGGCGAGCAGACGCTCATGATGGCGCTGCGCAAAGACTCGGCCAAGCGGCCCGCTCCTGAGAAGGCGCCGGCGCCTGCGGCTGCCAAGCGCGCGACCAACCAGCCGTCTTTGATGCAAGCCCTCGAGATGACCGGGCTGGCGCCAAATGCCCCCGACTCGCCGGGCGATCCGCAGCCCGGTGGCGCAGCGACGGCCCAGAGCGCCGAGCTGAGCGGCGGACCGGGGGGCGAGATCTCGGTCACCGACATGCTGCGTCGCGTCACGGCCGAAATGCCCGAGGTCGACGAAGAAGAGGGCATGCGCCCCAGCATCGCGTCCGAGCAGCGCCGCCAACCCAAGATCGAAGCCGAGATCGCCGCCCAACGCGACGTGGTGCTCGCCATCGTGGCCCGCGCGGCGAGCGCCCTGTCGATCGGCGCCGGCGACGTCGATGTGCAGGTCGATCCCGACGGTGGCCCGGCCGCCGACGCGGGCACCCGCGGCCTGCAAATGGGCAAGAGCGTGTTCCTCGATGGCGGATCGTTCGATCCGGGCTCCACCGACGGCGCCCAGCTGATCACCCACGAGGTGATTCACCAGGCGCAGCGCGGGCTGCCCGGCATGGGCGAAGACCCCATCGGCATGGCCGAGGCCGAAGCGACGATGCTGGCCGAGCGCTTCGTGCGTGGCGGCGGCATGCTCCCGGTGCAGGCGGGCTTGCCGGCCGATCACGCGGCGGCGGAGGATGGCGGGGGCATCGACATCGCGGCGATGATCGAGCAGTACAAGGCCACGATCGAAGCCAACGCGCAGAGCGTCACGCCCACCTCCGAGTCGCCCGCCAGCGGCAGCGGCAGCGCCAGCCAGAACCGCGCGAGCAAGGTGCGCCAGTACACCGGCGGCGTCGACGGCATCGCAGATCAGATCGGCGACCTCGGCGCCTTCGATGACCTCTGCGACGCCCTGGGCACCCTCGGCGACGGCAAGACAGCGGGGCCACTGAGCCGCATCAA
>JBNMOZ010000409.1:0-5826 GCA_051276005.1 Bradymonadia bacterium
GGGCGTCGTGGCGTGGATCGCGTCTGAGGTCGATCGTCGAACCCGCGCCGTGTCGGTCCGCGTCGAGGTGCCCAACCCAGATGGCGCCTTGCGGGCGGGCCAATTCGCGCGCGCCACCGTGCAGGTCGCGCCCGCGACGCTCGCCGCGTCGGTCCCCAAAGAGGCCGTGCAGCGGTTTGGGGCGTCCTCGGTCGTCTTCGTGCGTGTCGGCGCGGGGGTCTTCGAGCCGCGGGTCGTGCAGCCGGGCCGCGCCGACCGTCACCGGGTGCAGGTGGTGGGCGCGTTGGCGGCGGGCGAACCCGTGGTCACCACCGGCGCCTTCCTGCTGCGCACCGAGTTGGACCGCGACAGCATCGGCGCGGGCTGCTGCGAAGTTGAAGGCCCGGGGGCGCGCTGATGCTCAACGCACTCATCGATCTCTCGCTGCGCCATCGGGCGGTGGTGTTGTTGGCGTCGACGCTGCTGGCCGTGGCGGGCTTGATCGCCTTCGATCGCTTGCCCTTCGACGCGTATCCAGACACGACGCCCGTGCAGGTCACCGTCAACGCGGTGGCGCCGACGTTGTCGCCGCTCGAGGTCGAGCGTCAGATCACCGCGCCCCTTGAGCAGGCGATCGGCGGGCTGCCGGGCCTCGACGCGGTGCGCTCGGTGTCGAAGTTTGGCTTCGCCCAGATCACCGCGACCTTCGCCGACGGCACCGACATCTACCTGGCGCGGCAGGTCGTCGGGGAGCGGTTGCAAGCGGTCGAGCTGCCCGACGGGGTGCGCCCGCCCTCACTGGGCCCGGTCTCGACGGGCCTGGGCGAGGTGTTTCAGTATCTCGTCAAGAGCGACACGCTCTCACCCCGCGAGCTGCGCACGCTGCATCACTGGGTCATTCGACCACAGATGCTGCAGGTGCCGGGCGTGGCCGAGGTCAACACCTGGGGCGGCGAGAAGAAGCAGTATCATGTGCTCTTCGATCCCACGCTGCTCATCAAGCACAGGCTCGCGCTGGACGACGTCGCCCGCGCCCTGCGTCGCAACAACAGCAACGTGGGCGGCGGCGTGGTCGATCGCGGCGGCGAGGCCCAGATCGTTCACGGCGTCGGGCTGATTCGCGACCGCGCCGACCTCGAACGCATCGTGGTCGCGACCTACGACGGGGTGCCGGTTCGGGTGCGCGACGTGGCCCGGGTGGCGATCGGCCATGAGGTGCGACGCGGCGCCGTCACCGCAGAGGGGCAGGGCGAGGCCGTGCTGGGGTTGGGCTTCATGCTCATGGGCGAGAACAGTCGCGCCCTGACGCAGCGCCTCGAAGCGCGCCTCGAGGCCGCGCGCGCCACCTTGCCTGATGGCGTCGAGCTGGAGGCGGTCTACAGCCGCACCCGCCTCGTCGATCAGGTGCTGACGACCATCCGCGACAACCTGCTCGAGGGCGCGGTGTTGGTGATCGCGGTGCTGCTGGTCTTTCTGGGCAACCTGCGGGCGGGCGTCATCGTGGCCCTGGTCATCCCGCTCTCGATGCTCTTCGCCTTCAACGCCATGCTCGCCTTCGGCATCACTGGCAGCCTGATGAGCCTGGGCGCCATCGACTTTGGGCTCGTCGTCGACAGCTCGGTGATCGTGGTTGAGAACGCCACCCGCCGACTCGCCGAAGACACCACCGGGCGCAGCGTGCGCGAGGTGGTGCGCGAGGCGGCGGTCGAGGTGCGGCGGCCCACGCTCTTCGGCGAGCTGATCATCGCCATCGTCTACCTGCCAATCCTGGCGCTCGAGGGGGTTGAAGGGCGGCTCTTCCAGCCAATGGCGCTGACGGTCATCTTCGCGTTGGCGGGCTCGATGCTGTTCTCGCTCACGCTCATGCCGGCCCTGGCGAGCCTGGTGCTCAAGCGCCGCGCTGCGCATCGCGATCCACTGGTGGTGCGCCTGCTCAATCGCCTGTATCGGCCGATCCTGGGCTGGGCGTTGTCGCGGCGCGGGTTGGTCATTGGGCTCGCGCTGGTGTCGCTGGGCAACGCGGGGTTCTTGGCGACGCGGCTGGGATCGGAGTTTGTACCGCGGCTGCGCGAGCAGGCGATCGTCATCAACACCGTGCGCCTGGCCGGCATCTCGCTGGCTGAATCGGTGCGCTACGGCACCGAGATCGAGAGGCTGCTGCTGGCGCAGTTTCCCGACGAGATCGCCCACATCTGGACGCGTACGGGCACCGCCGAGGTCGCCACCGACCCCATGGGCCTCGAGGTCTCCGACGTCTTCTTGACCCTGGCTCCGCGCGCGCGGTGGCGTCGCGCCGACAGCCAGGACGCGTTGACCCAGCAAATCAGCGCCGCGCTCGACGGGATGCCGGGGATGCGCGCGGTCTTCACGCAGCCCATTGAGATGCGCATGAACGAGATGATCGCGGGGATCCGAGCCGACGTGGGCATCAAGCTCTTTGGCGACGACTTCGAGGTGCTCAAGGCCAAGGCCGCCGAGATCCAGCGGTCGGTGCAAGACATCGCGGGGGCGGCAGACGTGACGACCGAGCAGATGACGGGCCTGCCAATTTTGCGCATCGAGGTGGATCGCGAGGCCTGCGCGCGGCTGGGCATCGACGGCCAGGCGGTGCTCGAGATCGTCGAGTCGCTGGGGGCTCGAAAGGTGGGCGAGATCATCGAGGGGCAGATGCGATTCGACCTGGTCTTGCGGCTCGCTGACCGGTTTCGCGACGACCTGGACCCGCTCAAGCGCCTGCTGGTCAGCGCCCCCGATGGCCAGCGCGTGCCGCTGGGTCGGCTCGCGACGATCGAGGTGGTCGAGGGGCCCTCGAGCATCAGCCGTGAGTGGGCGCGGCGGCGCATCACCGTGCAGACCAACGTGCGTGATCGCGACATCGGATCCTTCGTCGCTGCGGCACGCGTCGCCATCGCCGGCATCGATCTGCCGCCCGGCTATGGCGTCGAATACGGCGGTCAGTTCGAGCACCTCGAGCGGGCCCGCGCGCGGCTGACCCTGGTGGTGCCGCTGGCGCTCGCGCTGATCTTGATGCTGCTCTACTTCACCTTCGGCCGAGTGCGCGATGCGCTGCTCGTGTTCACGGGGGTGCCCCTCTCGGCGGTGGGCGGCATCGCGGCGTTGTGGATGTTCGACATGCCGTTCTCCATCTCGGCGGGCGTCGGCTTCATCGCCGTCTCGGGCGTCGCGGTGCTGGGACAGCTGGTGCTTGTCTCGCGGGCCCGCCAGTTAATGAAGCAGGGGCGCGCGCTGTCAGAGGCCATCCGCGAGGCCGCCGAGACCCGCCTGCGGCCGGTGCTCATGACGGGCCTCGTCGCGGCGTTGGGCTTCATCCCGATGGCGCTCAACACCGGCGTGGGGGCCGAGGTGCAGCGCCCGCTGGCGACGGTCGTGATCGGCGGCGTCATCTCGTCGACCTTGGCGACGCTGGTGCTGCTGCCGGCGCTGTACGCGCTCTTGGGCGGGCGGTCGGCGCGGTCGCCCGCGTGAGTCACTGGCGGACCATCGTGATCGTGATCGGCGTTCAAGCGGCGCTCGTGGGCGGGTGGTTGCTCATCGAATCTCGTCGGTCAGACGCGCCGCCCGTGGCCCAGGTGCGTACGACCGCGCTCAACGAGCCCGCGCCGCCGCTCACGTTGATCCGGCCCGATCGGCTGCAGCGCCCGCCCACCCCACCCGCGCTGCATCAGATGAAGGGTCCCATCGTGCTGCACTTCTGGGCGACGTGGTGTCCGCCTTGCCGCGATGAGCTGCCCGGGCTGCTCGCCTTCGCGGGCTCAGCCGACGCGCGGGTGCTGGCGGTCAGCCTGGATGAAGACTGGGCGGTGATCCGCGGGCTCCTGGGCCCGGACTTGCCGCCCAGCGTCATGCGCGCGGACGTTGACGGGGCACGCGCCTTCGGGGTCGAGCGGCTGCCGGTCACGTTTGTCATCGATGCCGACCGTCGCATCCGCTTGCGCATGGACGGCCCAAGAGACTGGTCGACGCCGGCGCCCGGGGCCCGTACTCGCGAGGCGCTCGCGCGACCGTATGCGCCAAGCCCTTGACATCGGGGCGCTGCGCCGCGCCCTTACAGACCTCCCGTCGGGTAGGGGGGCAGGTCGGTGTGCTCTTTTTTTCGTACCTTGGCCGGGTGCTGCATACTGCTCAAGCGGGGCGCTCCGAAATGCGGCGAACGCCCCATTGTGATAGTTTAATAGCCAGTCTGCGGGCCGCGTTCAGCATCTTGAGCCCCCGACAGACCGTGACGTGACCCGGAGGTTGTCGAATGGACCGCCCAATGACGAACGCAGAAGACCTACTACGCAGGGCCAACGCGGCCCAGGTGCGCGCCGTCTCGATGGGCAACCCGATCAAGATGTCGCTGCCCGACCGCGAGGCCCGAAGCTACCTGCTCGCCAACGCCGAGTACCTGCGCTTGATGTCGCGCCGCAACCGCCGCAGCTGAGCTGGCCCCGCGGCTGAGCTTGCCCATTGGGCAGCTGCTCGCCCAACCCCCCCTCTGCATCGACGCATCGTCCCCAACGAGCCGACGCCTGCATTGCGCTCGTCGACCTCAAGATGGATCGTTTCGATGGCCTGCGCGTTTATCTGCCCAGCCCCCGAAACACCGAGGTCAAAATGCTCCGCTTGCTCCCTCTTGTGCTGCTCTGTGCTGCGCCTGCGTTCGCCCAACCTTTGAAAGTCGCGACCGACAAGGTCGAGGCCCCTTACAGCCTGACGGCCAGCGACGGCACCGGCCTTGAGCTGGTTGGGCTGGATGCCCGCGCCGTTGTTGACGGTCCGCTCGCGTTCACCGAGCTGCGGCTGACGTTCAAGAATCCGCAGCCGCGCACCATCGAGGGTCACTTCAAGGTGACCATGCCCGATGACGCGGCCATCAGCCGGTTCGCGATGAAGATCCGCGGGCAGTGGATGGAGGGCGAAGTCGTCGAGAAGCAGGCCGCCCGCCGCGCCTATGAAGACGCGCTGCATCGCCGCCAGGATCCGGCCCTGCTTGAGCAGGACAGCGGCAACAGCTTCCGCGCTCGGGTCTTTCCGATCCCCGCCAACGCCGAGAAAGAGATCATCATCAGCTGGTCGCATCAGCTGACCAAGACCGGCGAGGCCTATCGGTTGCCGCTGCAGGGCCTGCCGAGCATCGCGAAGCTCGATCTGACGGCGATGACGGCCGCAGCCAAGGGCGCCGGCCCCAAGAGCAGCCTGGGCGGCGAGACCTCGCGCTATCAGGTCAGCAAGGTCAGCAAGACCAACTTCGCGCCCGATCAAGACTGGGTCGTGTTCGGTGGCGCAGCCCCCGCCGGTGGCGACGCGCTGCGGGCCGACAACCTGGCGGTCGCGCGGTTCACCGTGCAGGGCAATAACACCCCCGAAGACCTCGCCCACGCCGTGCTCATGTTCGACACCTCGGCCTCGCGCGCCATCAACTTCGAAGGCCGCCTGAGCAGCCTGCGCACCCTCGTCAACAGCCTGGCGGGCATCGGCATCAGCCGCGTGCAGGTCATCGCCTTCGACCAGTTCACCGAGTCGGTCTTCGATGGTGCGCCCAAGAGCTTCGGCGATGATGCCCTCGGCGCGCTGCGTCGCCGCGGTCCGCTGGGCGCCTCGAGCCTCGAGACGGCCGTCGCCGCGTTGGAAGCCACCCAGGGCGCAGGTCGCCGAGTGATCCTGCTCACCGACGGCATGGTGACCGCGGGCGAGCGCGACATGGAGAAGCTGCGCGCCCGCATCTCGGCCTTGGGTGCCCGCGGCATTCAACGCTTTGACACCGTCGTCGATACCACCGCCCGCGACGCCGACGTGCTGCGCATGCTGGTGACCACCGACCTGCCGCGTCCCGGCAAGGTCGTC
>JBNMOZ010000410.1:0-5824 GCA_051276005.1 Bradymonadia bacterium
GGGAACACCCGACCGACGTTGCGCGCGTCGGCCTCTTCGATGATCTCCTGCTCGATCTCGCGGTACCAGGTCTGGCGGTCGTAGTCGGACCAGCCCGCGTGCATCGGCAACGGCTCCAGCTTGAGCGTCTTGGCCGGCGCGATGCTCGACAACGACACCTTCTCTCGCGCGGCCTGGCGGCGAAGGGCGGCGTTGGCGCGGTAGCCCCGCACGGTCGCGCCACGACACAGCGCGTCGCAGGTGTTGAGCCCGGGCCAGTATCGGGGGCGCGCGACCAGGTTGGCCGCCACGGCCTGGGCCATGATGTACTTGGCGCTGCGTCGGACGCTCGATTCGTCGAGCAGCGGGATGAACCGGCACCGCCGCGACTCCCAGATCTCACCCTTCAACCCATGCACGGCCTGGCTGACCAGCGCGGTCTGGCCGAACACATACGCCTCCCAGAGCCCGAGCTGGTTGACCGGGTTGGGGCCGCTGACCGAGAGCATGCCGGTCACGTGGTTGCTCAACAGCGCGATCTGGTGCAGTCCGACGCCGGGGTAGCGATCGCTGGCGTCCCGCAGAATGCCTACCCACTCCCTCTTCAACTGATCTTCGGGCACGAAAGCCATGCGGCCCTCGCGAGCGCGGTAGGTAACTCGTATGGGGTCGCGGCGTTGGGGACGTAGCGCAGTCTGCGGGGCATCTCTTGGCTCCTGGATCGGGTTGATACCCTCTCCATCGGCCGCTTGCGGCGCGTGTCGCAGACTTTCTTCGAATTCTTGGAGTTGGGGGCCTCGATTGGACGCGGCGTTGTGCGGCGGTGTGCGGGCCGGTGATGGCGGCGGTCCTGGGTGGATATCGCAGACGTTGCACTGGGTCTTCGCGCCTTGGGCGCTTTGATCGGCCTTCGGCCAACACCGGGGGCTTCACCACAATTTGCGGCTGCCTTCGGCCGCCCCCGGACCCCCATCTCCTGGCGAATCGCTCTTGGCGGCTGGCTTGCTGCTGACTTTTTAACCACTACATATGCGCTGCTGAGCATATGTAGTGGTTCGAGAGCATGACGAGGAAATGCAGCCTCACCTGCGGGTACTTACGCTGCGCTTCGGCGAAGATGCCGAGGATCTCCGCCATCAGCATGGGCTTGGGCACCAGGCGATGGAGGCCGAACATCGTTCGACTCGTGATTTCAGTAACATAGCGACGATTGCAGTGCCGTAGACGGCGTGCCATTTCGCGCTGCGGGGCGTGGATGGGCGAGGGTGCCCATGTCTCCCCATCGGCCAGTCGCGCCGCGTGTCGCAGTTTTCTTTTCGTCAGAGGCGTTTCTCTGAGTTCACCGCACCCTCACCCACACCACCTCGCCATTGCCCCCCGCGCAGCGCGCACGTACCGTGGCCGCCATGCCCACCGCGCTCCTCGCCCTCACCCTGCTCACCTTCGCCAGCCCGCGCATCGCGGTGAAGGCGCGCGCGCATGTCGAAGGCCTCAAAGCTCAGAGCGACGGCCGCACGGTCCACGTCCGCGGCGTCCTGCGCGACAACCTCGGCCAGCCCCTGCCACGCCAACCCATCTCAGTGGTCGCCGGCGAAGTACGCCAGGCGGCGCGCACCGACGCGCAGGGCAAGTTCGACGTGCGCATTCGGGTCACCAGCGACGGGCAGCAGGCGGTGCGCGTCGAGTACTCGGGCAACCCGCTCGTCAGCGCAGCCACCCAAGAGAAGACGATCAGCGTGGGCCGCGGCGCGGTCGCCATTCGGGTCCACATGCCGCCCACCATCGAGGCGGAGCAGGGGCTGACCATCTCGGCTGACGTCGTGGACGCCGAGAACCAACCGCTGCCGGGGCTCGCGCTGATGATTCGGTTGGGTGACACGGCGCAAGAGCCGGTGCGCGTCGGGCCCGATGGGCGCGCCCTGATCGCGTTGCCGCCGTTGCAGCCTGGGCCGCATACGCTCCGGGTGCGCTACCGCGGCGACGATGACCACCTGCCGGCTGATGACGCGGTGGACTTCGAGGCGGCCCGATCGATGGGCGTCACGCTGAGGGTCGCCCACGCGAACCCGGCGCCCAGACAACCGCTGGTCTTCTCGGGTCGGGTCGAAGGGCCCGGCGGGGCGACCGTGCGGCTGCTCGTCGACGGCGCCCCGCTCAAAGAGACGCGCGCCCAGGCCGATGGTGGGTTCAGCCTCGTGGTCAGCGCCGACGCGATCGGTGCCGGCACCCATCGAGTGCGCGCCGGCGCCGTGACCGATGAGTCCGGGTGGCGAGACGGCCTGTCTGAGCCGGTCACCGTGACCGTGCCGCCCCCACCGCCGCCGTCGCCATGGTGGCTCTGGGCGCCCGCGATCCTGGCGGCGATCAGCGCGATTGGTGTGTTGGGTCGCGCTTGGCGCCGTCGGCCACGCCCCAAGGCTGCGCCGCTCCCGCCGGTGGTCGAGGCGCCGCCCGCGTTCACCTTTGAGCCCTCCGCGAAGGGCAGTCGCCTGGCGTTGCAGGTGACGTTGCGCGATGGGCTCAGTGGTCGGCCGCTGCAGGGCACCCTGGTGCTGCTCGCGCCGCTCGAACCGACGCCGGGCCGGGCGCAATTCGAGCCGCCGGCGGGTCTGCAGATCCAGACGGACGCGCAGGGCCAGGCGAGCCTGGATGGGCAGGGCGATCGGCTCTGGGCCTGGGCCGAGGGCTATGCGCCGGCGTGGCATGCGCTGCCCAGCAGCGGTGGGTTCGCCGGGGTCAACCTGCTGCCCATCCGCGCGCGCCTGCAGATCATCTATGCCGAGGTGCTGACGGCGGCCGGCCGCCCGACGCTGCGGTTCGGCAAGCAGACGCCGCGTGAGGCTGCCCCCCCTTTGGCGGTGCGCGGTGCGCCCGATGATCCGTTGAGCGCGCTCACCGCGCTGGTGGAGCAGGCTTGCTTTGGCGCGGCGGCGCCCACGCAGGCCGATCTGGCGAAGGCCGATCGGCTCGCGCTGGCCATCGAGGCCGGCCTGGGGCGGCGCGCATGAGGTGGATCGGTCTCGTCTGCCTGGCGCTGCTCTGGCCCGCGTGCGCGGTCGCCGAGTTGGATCCTGCCGGCGATGGCTGGGCCGATCTGTCGGGATGGGTCGCAGCAGGCCGCGCGACGGGCATCGACCTGCGCACGCCCGCGAACACCGTCGACTTCGCAGACATCCCAGCCGGCAGCGGCATCGCGCTCATCGGCGACGCCGCGGTGGCCGACGCCGACGCGTTGCGCCGGTTCGTTCAAGAGGGCGGGCGCGCGATGATCGCCGTCGACGCCGACACGGCCGACGCGACCCTGCGCACGTTTGACACCGGTACGGCCGAGGCGACGCTGCAGGGCGAGCGATTGGGCGGCCACGCGGCGCTGACGATCTTGCGGCCGCCCAACGCGCGGGTCTTCGCCAACGTCGGCACGCTGGTCTGCAATCACCCCCTGGCGTTGCGGCCGATCCGCGATCTCGACGCGGCGGTCCGGTTCGCAGACGGCGCGCCCTTCGCGTTCTTGTTGCAGCTGGGTGAAGGCGAGCTGCTGCTGCTCGGCGACGCGAGCTTGTTCATCAACCTGATGCTCGACGCGGGCGGCAATCGGCAGTTCGCGGCGAACACCCTCAGCTGGCTCAGCCGCGCGGGCCAAGCTGAAGTGACGGTGATCGCCGGCGCCACGTCGCTGACCGGCACGTACGGCGACGCGCGCCTCGACGAGGGCCTCGACAGCATCAACCAGGCCCTCGCCGGGTTGGCCGGCACCGAAGCGCCCAGCCCGCTGATGCTGCACTTGCTGTTGGCCGTGCTGCTCACCATCGCGCTGGGCTATGCCCTCGCCGTGTTCCCAGGCCGCGCCGCCCGCCGCCCCGCGTTGACGCGACCCAGCGCACCAGCCGGCCGTTTTGAGCGCGCCGCGGGTAACCCCGGTGGACCCGCCGCCCCCGAGATCTCCACTCCCGACCGCCCTGCCGAGAGCCACACATGACGACCCCGCCGCTGCCGAACTCGCCGCCTGCCCCCCGCGGGTCGGCCCCTCAGATGTCAGACGTGCACGCCGTCCGCGACGCGCTGCGCGCTCAGATCGCTCAGGTGTTCATCGGCGAGACCGAGATCGTCGACCTGCTGTTCTGCGCGCTGCTCGCGCCGGGGCATATTCTGCTCGAGGGCGTGCCGGGGGTCGCCAAGACGACGCTGGCGAAGGCCTTCAGCACCAGCTGTGGCTGCATGTTCCGCCGCATCCAGTTCACGCCCGACATGCTGCCGGCCGACATCACCGGCAGCTACATCCTCAACATGCGCGACCAGGAGTTCGTGCTGCGCAAGGGCCCGGTCTTCGCCAACATCGTGCTCGGCGACGAGATAAATCGCGCGCCGGCGAAGACGCAGTCTGCGCTGCTCGAGGCCATGCAGGAGGGTCAGGTGACCATCGAGGGCGAGAGCCTGCTGCTGCCCGATCCGTTCCTGGTGGTGGCGACGCAGAACCCGCTGGAGCAAGAGGGCGTCTATCCGCTGCCCGAGGCCCAGGTTGACCGGTTCTTGCTCAAGCTCGAGATGGGCTACCCCGTCGCGGCGAACGAAGAGCGCATGCTCGCGACCTATGATCGGCCCCGAATCCCGGTGCGCGCGGTGCTGGGCGCAGATCGCATTCGCAGCCTGCGGGCCGAGGCGGCGGCGGTGCATGTCGCGCCCGAGATTCAGGCCTATATCGTCTCGTTGACGCGCTTCACCCGGCGGCATGACGCGGTGCGCCTGGGCGCCAGCCCGCGCGCGTCGCTCAGCTTGATGCGGGCGGCCAAGGCCTGGGCGCTCATCAGCGGCCGCGCCTTCGTGCTGCCCGACGACATCCGCAACCTGGCGCAGTCGGTCCTGGCCCATCGGTTGGTGCTCACGCCCGAAGCTGAACTCGACGGCATCACCGCGCCCCAGGTGATCCGCGCGGCGCTCGAACAGGTCGCCTACGCGGGCCCTGCCGATCGCAACTTCAACGGTTGACGCTGCCGCCGCCCAGAGCCGCCACCGTGCGCGCAGGTGGGGACACGCGCTCGCCGCAGTTGACCACCCGTGGGCGCGCGGTGCTCTTGGGCGCCGCCGTCTTGCTCGTGATCTCGGCGGGGGCCGGCCAGCCCATCGTGGCGGCGTCGGCGGCGAGCATGCTGGCGTTGCTGACCGGCGCGTGGCTTGGCGTTCAGCGCGACCTGGAACTCATCGGCGAGCTGGCGGTCGAGCTTGAGGTCGAGGGCAAGCCCTCGCGCACGCGCCGAGTGCCGTTTGAGGTGCGGCTGATCCTGGTGCATTCGGGGCGACGCGCGCTGCGGCACGTGGGCTTTCGGCTGCGGACCACGGGCGAGCCCACCATCGCGCTGCTCGCTGCCGGCGAGTTCACGTTGAACATCCCCGCCCGCGCGCGCGGAGCGGCCCGGCTGTCGCTGACCTTCGCGCGGGCCGGGCATTGGCATGTGCACGGGGTGGAGTTCCTCGTCGCGGGGCCTTTGGGCCTCACGCGTGCGCGGCGGTATCAGCCGGCGGGCCTCGTGCTGCATGTGCGGCCACGCGAGATGCCTCGCAAGCGCGCCGAGAAGCTCATCGGACCGACCGGCGCGCTGCGTGAGCGCGAGGGCCAGCATCGCAACACCGCGGTGGGTCACGGCACCGAGCTGCGCGAGCTGCGTGACTACGCGCCGGGAGACGCGCTGCGCCGCATGGCCTGGCGCGCGACGGCTCGGCGGCAGCGGCCGTTGGTGCGCGCGTATGACGATGAGTCGGTGCGGCGCCTTCAGCTGCTCGTCGACATCGGTCCCACGATGCGAGCGGGTGAGATTGGCGAGACGCCGCTGGATCGCGCCATCGATCTGGG
>JBNMOZ010000411.1:0-5800 GCA_051276005.1 Bradymonadia bacterium
GACCGCTCAAGGCATAGGGAGGACCGAATCATGGCCCGTCTGAAATTCTTTGCCGAAGTGATGGGCCTCTCTCCCCTGCCCACCCGGCTGCGCCAGACGCGCATCGCGCTGCGGGGCATGCAAGACGTGCCGCCCAGCAAGATCGGTCTCTCGAGCCTCAAGCAGATGCATCCCCGGCTCGCCCCGCGACTCTGGCGCGGCAAGATGGCGGTCGACGGCAAGGTGATCATCAGCAACCTGGTCAACCACACCCAGACGCCCATCGAGGCCGGCTGGTCGGTCAAGATGACGCAGGTGCTCGACTTTCGGGGTCGATCGCTGACCTACGACAGCCACAACGGCACCGACTTCGCCATCCCGGTGGGCACGCGCTTCTTGGCGGCGGCGCCGGGCGTGGTCGTGCGCGTCATCTCGGAGTTCAACCGCGGCGGCCTGAAGATCTTCGTCGATCATGGCGACGGCCTGATGACCTGCGGGGCGCACCTGGCGCGGGCCTTGGTCAAGGAGGGCGACGTGGTCCGCCGCGGCGATCCCCTCGCGTTGACGGGCTACAGCGGGCTCGACGGCGCCACGACCTTCCCCTGGGGCATCCCGCACGTGCACTTCAACGTGTGGCTCAACGGCGATCCGATCGACCCTTTCGCGTCAGATGGTGCGGCGTCCATTTGGCGTGACGGACGGCTGCCTTTGCCCATCGCAGCCCCCGAAGACGAGCCGTTTGCGCCGTCGGTCTACGACCCGGTGGGCGTCGACACGAACATCGCCGCCTGTATCACCGAGTCGAGCCGCAACCGGTTGCTGAAGCTGGGGGTGCTGGCCGACCGCGCGGCACAGACGATCATCGAGATGAACTATTACCCAACACGCTTCGCGGCGCGGCACTTGCCATACGCCCAGGCCGCGCCGCGCACAGGTCGGCTGTCGCTCCCGTTCGACGCGGCGGTGTTCGATGGGGTCGTGTTTCTCGACGACCTGTAGAGGCGATCGCCTCAGGCCAGGCAGGGCGCCTCAGGCTAGACGGTCGCCTTAGATCTGGCTGGGATCGACGCCCGAGCACTCTTCAAACGCGTCGTTGCAGTTCGCGGCGCGGCAAACGTCACAGTCGTCGCCCCCGTCGATGCACTGGATGACGCAGTTCGTGGCCGTGCAGACCATCAGCTCACCGAAGCAGTCGCCGCATTCGCTGCTCACGTTGAGGCCCGCTTGGATGCACATGCTGTTGCACGGCACACCCTGGCCCAGGCACATGAGCACGCACTGCGTCACGGCAGCTTCGATCTCATCCTGCGCCGCTGCGAGGGTGTCGACATCGGGGCCGCAGGCGCCCATCGGCGGCTCAGGCTCGGGGGCCGGCTGCGGCTCAGGCATCGGCTCGGGCATCGGCTCGGGCATCGGCTCGGGCATCGGCTCGGGCATCGGCTCGGGCATCGGCTCGGGCATCGGCTCGGGCATCGGCGCTGGCTCAGCGTCAGGCTCAGGCGCCTCGGCCGTCGGGGCAGGCTCGGCATCAGGCTCGGGCGCCTCGGCCGTCGGGGCAGGCTCGGCATCAGGCTCGGGCGCCTCGGCCGTCGGGGCCGGCTCGGAGTCAGGCTGCGGGTCCATGCCCGCGTCGGCGCTCTCGTCGCCGTCATCACAGGCCATCAGCCCGCACATCGCTACCAGGATCCACAATCGCGTCAAGCGCATGACCACTCCCCTTGGGTTCAATTGCGAGCGCACCCTCCACATTTCGCCCGGTGTGATCAAGGGTCACTCGACGCGCAGCGTGACCTCGAAACGCGCCCCGACCTCGGTCGGGATCCAGCGCGCCTCGCCGCCATGATGTTCGGCCACGCTGCGCACGATGCTCAGCCCCAGCCCTGTCCCACCCACGTCGGCGCGATCGGTGACGAAGCGCTCGAAGATCCGACCCTGCAGCGCCGCAGGCACGCCGGGCCCGTCGTCATGCACAACCAGGCGCGCCGACCCGCCCTGAATCTCGAGCGCGATGGCCACCCGCGAGGTGCGGTAGCGGGCGGCGTTGGACAGCAGGTTGTCGACCATGCGCCGCAGCCAGCGGGCGTCGCCGCGCACCCGCACGTCGGCCAGGTCGAGATCGACGCTGCCCTCAGCTCGGGCGTCGCGCACCGCGACGCGCACCACCGCGGCCACGTCGACCAAATCTGATCGGGCGTCGATGCCATGCGCTTCGAGCCGCGCCAGCGCCAGCAGGTCGTGCAGCAAGCCCTCGAGGCGCTTGACCGATTCGCCAATGCGCCCCAAGAAGCGGGCCCGCGCGGCGGGATCTTCGGCGGCGCCCTCTTGCAGCACCTCGGTCGCGGCCCGAATCGCCGACACCGGGTTCTTGAGCTCATGCGACAGGTCGGCGACGAAGCGCTCCATGCTGTGGCGATCGAGCAGGGCCCGACGCATCTGATCGAAGGCGGCCGTCAACCGCCGCACCTCGCGACCCGACGGCGGCGGCAGGCTCGACGATCGCTGCCCTTCGGCGATGATCTCGGCAGCGCGGGTCAACTTCTCGATCGGCCCCGCGAGCCCATGACCCAACAGCCACGCCGCCGTCGCCGCGACGACGCCCAGCAGCACCACCAAGAACGCCATCTTGGGGCTGAAGTCGGTGAGCAGCTGCGTGACCGCATAGCTGCCGTCGATGCCCAGCTCTTCGGCGCGCGATTGCAACCGCTCCACGGCCCACAGCCCGATGACGCCGGCCGAGATGACCGCCGTGCCGAAGATGGCGAAGAACAGCTGTAGCCGAATCGAGAAGCCGTGCCGAAACCCGCGCAGCACGCGCCCGCCGACGAAGGCGCTCCCCAACAAGATGACCGCGCCGACGGTCAGCAGCACGATCTCACGCCCACCAAGGACAAGGGCTTCGGGCATCATCGCGGCATCACCTCAGCGTCAAGTCAGCGCTCACAAAGGCGGTAGCCAACGCCGCGGATCGTCTCGATGGTATCGGCCGGCATGCCCGCCGCGACCAGCTTCTTGCGCAGGCCTTTGACGTAGACGTCGACCGTGCGCTCGGTGACCACGACGTCGCGCCCCCAGGCTCTATCGAGCAGCGCGTCGCGCTCGAAGACCCGACCCGGCACCGCGATGAAGACGCTGAGCAGCTCGAACTCTTGCTTGGACAGCGTGAGCAGCTGGCCGTTGGCGTGGATCTCGCGGCGATCGTGATCGACGCTGAGCCCGGTGCGCGCCGCGCCCGGCTGGACCCGGCGCAGCACCGCCCTCACCCGCGCGACGACCTCGCGCGGCGAGAACGGCTTGTCGATGTAGTCGTCGGCGCCCACCTCGAGCCCAACGATATGTTCCACCGCGTCGTCGTGGCTCGACAGGATGATGACGGGCTGGTCGCTCGTCTGGCGCAAGGTGCGCAGCCAGTCCAGGCCGTTGCCGTCGGGGAGCTTCAAGTCGAGGATCACCAAATCGAACGCCTGCTCACGCCGCAGCGCGTCGGCCTCGGCCAGCGATCGCGCGGCCGCTGCGCCGTATCCTGCGCGGTCGAGCGCGTACGCGAGGCTGTCGGTGATCGCCGGCTCATCGTCGATCAGGAGCACGGTCTGCGCGGGCGTCTGCATGCCCGACATCATCGGCGATGCGGGGTGAACGATCAAATCTGGCGGCATCTGTGGCATGTTCTCGCGAAAAGCAGGAGACGGATTCCATGAAGCCGCTACACGACAAGCTGATCATCATCGACACCGAGACCGGCGGCCTTGATCCGTTGACGCATTCGATCCTCTCCATCGGGTTTGTTGCGTATGACGGCAGCCGCCAGACCGAGATCTTCGTGCGCGAGCCGAGCATCATCAGCCACCCGCGCTCGATGGAGGTCAACGGCATCGACCTGGAGTGGGTCGAGCAAAACGGCTTGAGCCCCGCGGCCGCCGTAGATGCCGTCGAGAACTACCTCAACAGCTTCAACAAGCAGCGCCCGCTCATGATGTGCGGCCACAACGTGCAGTTCGACCTGGCGTTCATGCGGCGGCTGTATGTGATGGCCGACCGCAAGCCGCCGCGCGAGTTCACCCACCGCAGCCTCGACACGCACACCCTGCTTTGGGCCCTCGCGGACGCCGGCAAGCTGCCCCGCAAGACCTGCACCAGCAACGGCGCGTTCGACTACTTCAACATCCAGCCGCCCGCCGAGCTGCGCCACACCGCGCTGGGTGATGCCGTCGCGACGCGCAAGCTCGTGCAGCACCTGTTGGAGATGATCGGTTGAAGGCGACGGTCTTTGGCGCGGGCGCCTTTGCGTGGGCTTTGCTGGCCTGCGGCGATCCCACGCCACCCGCGCCGGCACCCGCCGCACCGACGACGGCTGCCCCGGTCACTGAGGCGGCCCCGTCGACCGCCAGCCCGGCTGAGGCGAAGGCCCGCTTCGACGCCCGCGTGAGCCACCCCCTGCCCGCCCAACTGCCCAAGGCCTGGCACGCGCTGGTCAAAGACGCCGGCGCCAAAGTGCTGGCCGCCCGCCACGCGGTCTTCAGCCGCGTCGACGGCGCCGACTCGCGGCGGGAGGTGCACCTGACGCTGCGCGTCTTTGGCGATGACGCCGCGCTCGACGCGAAGATGCGCGCGCTGCTCGCCCGCTGGCCGGAGGTCACCCTCGAGATCGACCGCGTCAAGGGCGCGCCCCCGCGCGAGAGCCAATACGCCATCGACTGGGTACGCCGCCCTGCCGATCCAGCCGATGCGAAGAAGTGCCGCGCGCCGAAGGCCGTCGACTTGCCGCCCGAGGCCCCGCGTTGGCTCGATCGCGTCACCAACGCCCGCTCGACCCGTCGCCGCGTCGGGGCCGAATCCAGCATCAGCGCCACGGCGCGCGACCTCGTGCTCTACATGCGCTATCGCAACGGATACGCTCAGGATGAGGCCATTGGGCACTTCGCCAAGGCCGCCAAGCGGGCCGGCTACACCCGCACCGATGGCGAGGCGCTCGACCAGACGTGGACGCATCCCAAAGGGGGGCGGTTGGCGTGGTCGCCGTTCAATGCCGATCTCAACCTGGGCTGCGCGATCGCCGGCCCGGTCTTGCGCTTGGACCTGCGCGCGCAAGTGCGTTAAGACGCGCGAAACCTTGCGCCGCGATAATAGGTGCGCAGACTCGATCGATCCCTGACCTCAACCCCTTCATCTCTCGGAGACACAATATGCGCGGAGCAGGCGGAACTGACGGCGGCGCTGGGCGCTTCATCATCGGGCTGGTCATGTTTGTTGCTGGCGGATACATCCTGCTCGAGAGCGTGCACGTGCACAGCGGGATGCGCTGGGGCGGCGCAATGTTCAGCATGGGCGGCTATGGCGTCACGAGCGGCATGATCCTGGTGCCGTTCATCTTTGGGGTCGGCATCATCTTCTATAACGGCAAGAACCCGCTGGGGTGGTTGCTCGCGGCGCTGTCGCTCGTCGCCCTGGGCTTCGGGCTGATCTCAAGCGTGCAATTCCGCTTCTCGAGCATGAGCTTGTTCAGCCTGCTGACGATCATCGTGCTGCTCGTGGGCGGCGCGGGCATCCTGTTGAGCGGTCTGCGCGGCCGCTCTCGCGGCGCTGATGACGATGACCGGCGCGAGCTGGGTGGTCGCTCCGATGACGCGCTGTCGGATCGCTCCCGCGACGCGCAGCGCGATCGACTCTCGGAGCGATCGCGCCGCCGGTAGCGCCGCCATAGCGCGCGGCGAGCCCCTGCGCGGGCAACCCCAAAATATTGCGCGAACCACTGAAGAGGACCGGCGGCCGCCTGTGAGGAGATCGCGCCGCGCTGGACGCTCGCTTCAGCCGGGTCAGTCAACGC
>JBNMOZ010000412.1:0-5790 GCA_051276005.1 Bradymonadia bacterium
GTGAGCGGACGGCGCCGCGCGATGTATCGGCTCGACAATATCGACCGCCTCGGCCGCGTCGCCGGTCGCAAGCAGAGCGCGGGCCAGAGTCACCTGAATCGAGCGCTCACTCGGCGACGCCGTCGCAGCCTTGCGGGCGTCAACGAGCGCCGGGCCAGGCGCGCCAGTCTGCAATCGCGCCAGCGCCCGAGCGGCGAGCAGGTGCGGGTCGTCGGGCAGCAGCGTCAGCGCGTGATCGATGCGGTTGAGCGCGTCCTGGGGGTCCGCATCAAGGTGGGCCCGCGCGATCTGGGTCAAGACGCGGGCACCCGCGGCCCGCACCCAGGCGTCGTCGGTGGGCTGGGCCAGCGCTTTGTTGATGGCGGCCTCGGCCACTGACAGGCTGCCCTGCCGCGCGGCGGTGAGCGCCAGGTTCGCCTGCAAGCGGGCGTTTGATGGCAAAAGACTCGCCGCCTCGCTGTGCAGCGCGAGCGCCTTGCGCAAATGACCGTTTTGACGCGCGACAGTGCCCAGCGCGCTGATGACCCAGGGGTCCTTGGGCGCGATCGTTTGCGCAGACTCGAGGGCCTTGACTGCCAGACCGGCGCGGGACCTGCGCAGATGAAGCAGTCCGATCTTGTACATCGGATGCACCAAATCGGGTCGGCGCGAATGCGCCTTGCTCAAAGCCTCGATCGCAGCAACGTCGTCGCCCAACTCCATGAGGGTCGATCCCAGAAAGTACTGCCCGTTGAAGCTCTTGGGCTGCAACTCGACATACCGCGCGTAGTGCGTGCGGGCGGCCGCGTAGTCTGTGAGCTTGAACTTACTCTGGGCGAGGTTGAAGAGCGCGCTGGCGCGATCGGGCTCGGCTTTGAGCGCTGCCTCGAGTTGGGCGACGGCCTTTGCGTATTGCCCGAGCCGGAAGTAGCTGTTGCCAATGTTGACCTGCACCGAGACGTTGTCGGGCCAGGCCACGCGCACGGTCTTGAAGGCCTTGAGGGCCTTGTCGAACAGGTTGAGCTTGAACCAGGTGTTGCCCAGCCGCGCCCGCGCTGCGGTGGCTTCGGGCTTGATCTGCAGATAGCGCTCGAGGGCCGGCGCGGCGGCCGAGTAGTTGCCTTGCGCGTAGTGGTGCTCGCCCAAAACCAAATGCACTTCGCCATAGCGAGTGCTGCTGCTCGCCAACGCGCCAAGCACCTCGACGCCCCTCTTTGCGTCACCGGCCGCGAGCAGGTTCTGGCCGTACCAGAAGCGCAAATCAACGTTGCGCGGCTCGCGCTTGAGCCCCTGCTCGAGCAGTACAACGGCGATCTTGGGTTGACCAACAGTGAAGTAGAGCAGGCCGAGCTGGACGTAGACATCGACGTAGGCCGGGTCGGCCTTGTGCGCAGCGCGCAAGGCCTCGATGGCCTCGATGTACTTGCTGCGCGCGCCGGCCTCGTCTTTGCCGACGCGGCGCGCGTCACCCGCGTCGCGCAGGGTGACGCCGTTGACGAACGCGCGCTGGGCCGCGCCCTGTGGGGTGTATCGCCCTTGCGCGGCGGCCGGCGACGCCCAACACAGGGCGAGCAAGCAGGCCACGGACAACAGCGGTTGGAGGGGGAGCCATCGCATCGGATCGACTGTAGTCCAGCGTGTGTCGGGGTGCCAACTCATCACGGCCTCGGTGCGCATGGCCCGCCCAAAACTCGGCTACATCTTGTTCGTCGGCGACCGACCCGAAGAGCGCGGCCTATCCGAAGAGCGCCAACTGGGCACCCGACGCGCCCGGCATGGGACGCCGAAACGGGCTGGGATCGGGGCGAGGCGGCGGCCCTTCGAAGCCCAAGCGGGCGCGGGTGCTCTCGAAGAGCGCCTTGAGCGCGGCCGCGTACGGCCCCTCGGTGCGAAAGCGGTCATGAAACTGCGACTTATTGAGCGCACCGCCGCGCCCGTCGCGGATGCGGCTGAGGATGCGGTTGGCCTTGGACGGCGAGAAGACCCGCTCAATGTGCTCGGTGAAGATGTTCGCCACCGGGCCGGGCAGGCGCACGCTCGTGTAGCCCGCCCAGCGCGCGCCGGCCTCTCGCGCGGCTTCGAGGATGTCGACCACCTGGGTGTCGCTGAGCCCCGGGATGATCGGCGCCACGTTGACGCCCACCGGGATGCCCGCCGCGGCGAGTCGCCGGATCGCTTCGAAGCGTCGGGCGGGCGGCGGCACGGTCGGCTCGATCAGGCGCGCGTGGTGGGGATCGAAGAACGGGATGCTCAACGTGACCGCCACGTACGTGACGCGGGCCAGATCGGCCAGCACGTCGATGTCGCGCTCGACCAAAGGCGACTTGGTGATTATGCCCACCGGATTGCGGTAGCGGTGACAGACCTGCAGGCAGGCGCGCGTCAGCCGATAGCTGGCTTCGATCGGCTGGTAGCAGTCGGTGTTGCCGCTGAAGACGACGACCTCGCCCTGCCAGCGGGTGCGCTCGAAGGCCTTCTCCAAGAGCACCGCGGCCTTGGGCTTGACCACGATACGCCGCTCGAAGTCGGTGCCCGCGCCGAAGCCCAAGAACTCGTGGCTGGGGCGGGCGTAGCAGTAGACGCAGCCGTGCATGCAGCCGCGGTACGGGTTGACGCTCCAGGTAAAGCCGATGTCGGGGCTGTCGTTACGCGACAGGATCTCGCGGGTGTCGTCGGTGTATATCGTGCGCTTCGTGTCGGGCGCCGGGCCGATCCACTCGACGGCCGTGTCGTGCCAGGGGTTGGGTGGGTTGGCTTCGGCAAGCAGGGCCACGATCGCCTCATCAACGCGTTGAACTATCTGAACATATGTTCACATCCGCCGCGCCAAATCAACCGGGACCGCGTCGGTCATCAGCAGTCGACTGGCGTCGGGGGCGATCTCGACGCGATGCGCCATCACCTCGACCCCCGCGGCGGCCGCGGAGCGCAGCGTCTCGCCGTAGACCGGATCGATGTCATCGGCCGGCTGCACGATCCGCGTGTCGTCGCGCCCGACGCAGAAGAAGAGCACCCCGCGATGCCCCGCCTCGACCGCGGCCATCAGCTCGCGCACATGCCGCGTGCCCCGGACCGTGCGCGCGTCCGGAAATCGGGTGACGCCCCCGCCGACGCCCATCGTCGCGTTCTTCACCTCGAGCCAGACCTGCGCCGCGCCGTGCTGCGTGGCGTCCGGCCGCGTGTCAGCCGCGGTGAGCAAGAAGTCGAGGCGCGACTCGCCGAACTTGACCTCGCGGCGGACCTCGAAGCCGTCGAAGCCCGCAATACGCCCCGAACGCAACGCCTCTTCGACCAGCGCGTTGGGGCGTTGGGTGTTCACGCAGATCAGGCTGCCGTCGACCTCGAGCACCTCGAGCGTGTATCGCAGCTTACGTTTGGGCGGCGGCTTGCCGGGCACGTGCGAGTCGCTGATCCAGGCCCGCCCGCCGACGGGTTGGCAGTGCTTCATCGAGCCGCTGTTGGCGCAGTGCACGGTGAGCTCGGTGCCGTCCGCCAGGCGAACATCGGTCAAGAAGCGCTTGTATCTTTTCAGGAAGGTGCATTCGATGAGGGCAGGCTCGATGATCATAAGAGGCGACGATGCTCCAAATTGGCGACCGGCTTCCGCCGTTCAATCTCCGCGACGATCGAGGCGCGTCGATCCGCGACTCAGACCTGAACACGGGCACGGTGGTGCTCTACTTCTACCCCAAAGACGACACGCCCGGGTGCACCCAGCAAGCCTGCTCGCTGCGCGACCAGCAGCCCGACTTCCACGCCAATGGCGTGCGGGTCTATGGCGCCAGCGCCGATGATATGCGCAGCCACGCGGTGTTCCGCGACAAGTTCGACCTGACGTTTCCCCTGATCGCCGACCCGGATCACCTGCTCTGCGACGCGGTCGGGGTGTGGGGCGAGCAGACCTATGCGGGGCCTGGCGGCAAGGCGCACCGGTACACGGGCATCGCCCGCACGACGTTCGTTCTGCAGGATGGGGTGGTCGTGCTGGTGATGCCGAACGTCGATGTGACCGGACACGCCGAAGCGGTGCTCGAGGCGGCGTTGGCGACCCGATAGCGTCTGCGTGGGTGGCGTCTGCGGGGAGAGCGTCTGCGGGGAGAGCGTCTGCGTGACGAGCGACCCGAGCGTCATCGAGACGCCCGGGCCGATCGCTACGCGCGGCGTCTTCGCAGGTCACGTCACTGGTGTCCTGCGATCCCCCCAGAACAACGCCGCACCCACCTACGCGTCTTGCAGCGCTTGCAGGTGGGGGGCGCTAATGCAACGCAAGTGCCAGATTTAGAAGCTGATTTAACGCCCCCCATGTGGTCACCCGGCCTGCCACGGCAAGTCGACTCGCCGCTCCGAGTGCCCAAGAGAGCCCTGTCGCCGACCCAGTCAGGGGCTGTCGGCCCAGCGCGCGACCTCGACCTCAACGACGCCGTCCACCGCCACGCCGTCGCGATCGGCGATCTCTTCGCCGTTGGGGCCCTTCTCGACGGTCTCCCAGCTGCCGCGCGTGACCTTGAACGCGAACGGCACGCCCGCCGGCAGCGAGACGCTGGCCGTCCAAACCCCACCGACGTTGCGCAGCGGCACGCCCGCCGGATCCCAGGTGCCCAACGCCGCCGCGTCGCCCGTCAAGAAGACGGCCTCGGCCACTGGCTGATCGGGCACGCGCACTCGAAACTCGACCTGCGCTGGCGCGACGGCGTCGAAGTTCAACTCGGTGGATTGCCCCCGCCAGGACGCCGTGAGGCGATTGAGGCCGGCCACAGGCTGAATCGCGCCATCGACCACGACGCCCCCCATCCACTCGATCGCGGCATGGGGCAGCGTCAGGACCAGCCCCGATGCACCCGGGATCGGCGGCCAATGCGCGTCGACGCTGACCGGCAGCGCGACGCCGGCTTGTGCGTCGCTCCAGAGGCGCGCCGTCAGCACGGGCATGCCCAGAGGCGGGCCATACAGCCAGGTGAGCAAGGCCGGCAAGCGTCGGCGCCAACTGGCCTCGTTATGCTCGCCGAACGGACTCTCATGATAGCCCAGCCCGGCGGGGAAGGGCGCGCCCGTGGCGTGCACCGCCTCAGCGACCGCGCGGCTGTCTTCGATCGCGCTGCTGCGGCGGCCCCAACCCGGATCGTCGCCCTCGGCGCCGCCACCGTCGATCCACACCCGAGCGCCCGCGGGCCACGCGACATCGAGCTGGTCGAGGATGGCGCGACCGTTCCACCAGAACGAAGGCGACACGGCCGCAACCCTTTGAAACACTTGGGGATACTGCAGCCACAGGTGCAGCGAGAGCAGCCCGCCCAGCGATGAGCCGCCCACCCCGGTGTCGTGGCAGTGGGTGCGCAAGCGCGCGTCGATGAAGGGCTTGAGTTGCTCGACCAGGAAGGCGCCATACAGCGCCGCGCCGCCGCCCGCGCCGCGCTCGGGATCGACGCTGGGCGTGTACTCGAAGATGCGGTCGGCGGTGTTGTCGATGCCCACCACGATGATCGGCGCGATCGCGTCGCCCAGCCCGTTGATCGCGTCGTCGACCGCCCAGTCTTGGCCGAAGGCGGCCTCGCGCGGGTCGAACAGGTTCTGGCCGTCGTGCATGTAGAAGACGGGGTAGCGGCGCGCTGCGTTGGCGTCGTAGCCGGCGGGCAGGAACACCGTGATGCGCCGCGGCGCGATGCCGTCGGCGGGGGCGATGAAGCGGATGAAGCGCCCCTCGCGCGCGAGGCCGACGGCCGGCCAGACGTCTTCACCTTCGCAGGCTGGCAGGGCAGCGTCGGGCGGGGCCATGTCGAGCGCGGCCATATCGAGCGCGGCCATATCGAGCGG
>JBNMOZ010000413.1:0-5783 GCA_051276005.1 Bradymonadia bacterium
GCGGGCCGATATGGGGCGGGCCGATGTGGGGCGGGCCGATGTGGGCGTCGACTCCGGCATGCCGGATCCAGGCGTGACCACCAGCGGCAGCGGTGGATGCGCGGCCTCGGGCGCGGTCTCGGGCGCGGTCTCGGGCGCAGCCCTGTCCGGCGGATGGGCGCTGCTGTTGCTGCTGGCGTGCCGTCGTCGGCGGCGCCCCGATGGATCAATCGCCCCCGCCCAGGTATACCCTCCAACACAGTGAAGCAGCGCGGGGAGTTCGGTATGCAGCGGCGGGTCCTGATGTGGGCGTGCGCCCTCGCCTTTGGGTGTGATGACGGCGCCTCTGAGAGTCCACCGACGATCATCATCGTCCCGTCCGCCGACGTGGGCACCGCGCCCGACATGGCTCGGCCCGATATGCGCGTCGTGCCCGACATGCGCGTCCCCGACATGCTGCCGCCCGACCTGAGCGTCGACATGGCCGTCGACGCAGCGCCTGACATGGGCGTGCGGGTCGAGTGCAGCAACAGCATCGACGACGACGGCGACGGGCTCATCGACTATCCGCTCGATCCGGGCTGCGAGCGCTTCATCGATCCCGAAGAGGCCGATCCCGATCAGCCCGCGTGCAGCAACGGCGCCGATGACGACGAAGACGGCAACATCGATCACCCTGCCGATCCGGGCTGCGCGGATCCGGCCGACCCAAGCGAGGACAGCGCGTGCAGTGAGCACACCGTGCGCGACGTCAGCGCCGTGCGCATCTTCGAGGGCACGACCGCGGGCAACCCGGCGGTCTTTGAGGCCTGCCGCACCAACCGCGCGCCCGAGCAGATCTTCCTGTTCACCCTGCGCCAGCCGGTCGCGAACCTGCACTTCGACACGCTGGGCACCGGCTTCGACACCCTTTTGCGGGTGCGCCGCAACTGCGACAGCGACGTGGGCGCCGATCTGGCCTGCAACGACGACGCATCGCCCGGCGTCCGCCAGAGCGCGGTCGACCTGCCCAACCCCGGCCTCGGCGACTACTATATTACGGTCGACGGGTTCCTCGAAGAGCAGGGCCCCTACGTGTTCAACATTCGCGCCGAGATCGCCGACGGCGAGCGCTGCGCAGAGGACGACCCCGAGGATGACGCCCGGGGCCCGGTGCGATGCCGGCTCGGCTCAGTGTGTGCCGGCGGCGTCTGCAGCCCGGCAGCCTGCGCCAACGGCGTCGACGATGACGGCGACAGCACGGTGGATTATCCAAACGATCCCGGCTGCACCGACCTGAGCGACGACGACGAGACCTCGCCCGATCCGCTGCCGCAGTGTGGCGACGGCGTCGACAATGACGGCAACGGCCTGGTCGACTTCCCCGCCGACACCAACTGTATCGACGCCGCCGACGACGAAGAGGCGCGCCCCCCGGTGTGCCGCGACGGGCTCGATAACGATCGCGACGGGCTCATCGACCTGGCCGATCCGGGCTGCATGGGCGATCCGGAGTGGTTCAGCGAGTTCAACGTCGAGGCCTGCCGCGACTTCGAAGACAACGACGAGGACGGCCTGGTCGACTACCCCGTCGATCCGGGCTGCACCGACGCCCGCGACATCGACGAGGCCGACCCCGAAGAGCGGTCGCAGTGCAATAACGGCGTCGACGACGATGCCGACGGCCTGACCGACTATCCCGAAGACGCCGCCAGCTGCCTGTACGCGGCCGACGACAGCGAGGACGATCCGTGCGTGCGCCGTGAAGTGGTCGAAATTACCGGCCTGCGCGATGCGCGCGGCAACACCGACGACGCGCTGCATGACTTCGATCCCAGCTGCCAGCTCAACAGCGGCAAGGAAGACCTGCTGCTCTGGCGCGTCGCCGCCGATCGACCCTTGCTGGGCATCACGCTCAACACCCGCGGCAGCGACTTCGACACCGTGCTCGAGGCGCGCCGCGCGTGCGCCGATCCGCCCGAGGCCGTGCTCGGCTGCGATGACGACGGCGGGCAGTTCAGCACCTCGTTCTTGACCTTGGGGCCGCAGGCGCCGGGCGAAGACATCTTCATCATCGTCGACGCGGGCAGCACCGCGAGCCAGGGCATCTGGCGCATGCGCATCGCGGCGTTGCTCGCTGAGGGCGCCAACTGCGCCGGCGGCGGACCGTGGATTTGCGGCGAAGGGCTGGCCTGCACCCGCGAAGGCGACGCCCAGCTGTGCCGCCAGGCGGCCTGCGCCAACGGCATCGACGACGACGACGATGGCGTGATCGACTTCCCCTTCGAGCCCGGCTGCGAAGACGCCAGCGACGCCGACGAGACCGACCCGCCCGAGGGCCGCGCCTGCAGCAACGCCATCGACGACGATGAAGACGGCGAGATCGACTTCCCCGACGACCCCAGCTGCATCGGTGCCGCGGACGACTTCGAGGGGCCCGACTGCAGCGATGGGCGCGACAACGACGGCGACGGCACTATCGACTTTGACCGCGATGGCGACGGCTTCCGCGACTTCAACGCCGACCAGGGCTGCGCCTGCGTCGACGACCCCAGCGAAGACGCCGATCCGCAATGCGCCGACGGCTGCGACAACGATCGCGACGGCCTGATCGACCTCGAAGATCCGGGCTGCCTCGATGATCCCGCCCGCAATCAAGAGTTCAACGTCGCGCACTGCCGCGACAACCAAGACAACGACGGCGACGGCAACATCGACTACCCGAACGATCCGGGCTGCACGACCCGCGACGATCCGCTCGAAGACAACCCCGATCCCCTGCCCGGCTGCGGCGACGGCATCGACAACGACGGCGACGGCTTCATCGACTTCGATCCCCTCGGCATGGGCGACGACGGCTGCCTGGCCGCGGCCGATCCGAGCGAGGCCGGCCCCTGCGACGTCGAGCAGCCGCTGATCCCCGACGATGGCCGGTCGGTGGGCACGACCCGCGACTTCACCCATGAGCATGCCGGCACCTGCCACGCCGGTGAGGCCCCCGAGGCCGTCTTCCGCGTGCCGGTGCCCTATCCCGCGACCGTGCGGGCCGACAGCGCTGGATCTGCCTTTGATACGGTGGTGTATGCGCGCCGCGCCTGCGCCGATCCGGTGGCCTGCGCCGCGCCCCTGCCCCTGCCGCTGCCTGACATGGGCGTCGCGGACGACATGGGCGTCGCAGACGATATGGGCGTCGCGGGCGATATGGGCGTCGCGGGCGATATGGGCGTCGCGGGCGATATGGGCGTCGCAGGCGATATGGGCGTGCCGGCCGACGCAGGCCTCGAAGCCGACGCGGCTATCGAAGCCGACGCGGGCGTCGAAGCCGACATGGCGGTCGAGCCCATGGGCGACGTAGTCTGCGAGCCGGGCCCCAGCGAGCTCGCCTGCAACGACGACGACGCCGGACTACAGGGCGCGGTCGAGTTCGAATGGCCCGGTGGCGACGTCTATGTCTTCCTCGACGGCTTCGGCAGCAACGCCGGCAACTACCAGCTGCAGGTCCAAGCCACCTATCCCGCGGGCGGCCAGTGTGGCCCCGAGCTGCACGCGTACGCCGACTGCGTCATGGGCACGCTCTGCTTGCCGTCAGGCGCGCCCGATGCCGGCGATCGCATGACCTGCCAGTAGGACCTTAAGATGGCAGGACCCAAATATATCGCCGTGGCTGGCAACATCGGCGCGGGCAAATCAACGCTCGTCGAGTTCTTGCGCTACAAGTTCAACCTGACGCCGTTCTATGAGCCCAACGCCGACAACCCGTTCATGGTCGACTTCTACAGCGACATGAAGCGGTGGGGGTTTCACAGCCAGATCTTCTTCTTGACCCATAAGTTCCGGCTGCATCAGGAGCTCACCGAGCACCCGGGCACCGTCGTGCAAGATCGCACGATCTACGAAGACGCCGAGATCTTCGCCGAGAACCTGTTTCGGTCCGGCAACATGACCGCCGACGAGTACGCGATCTACCGCACGCTCTACGACGGCATCGTGCGCACCCTGCGCCCGCCCGATCTGATGATCTATCTGCGCGCCGAAGTGCGCACCGTGCGCCGCCGCATCAAGCATCGCGGCCGGCCCGAGGAGCAGGCGCTGCCGCTCAGCTACATCAAGCGGCTGCACTCGCTGTACGAGGATTGGTTCGCCAACTACGACCGATCTCCAACGTTAGTGATCGAGGTGGATCGTCTTGATTACATTCAGGATATGGTCGACCGGATCGAGATCATTCGAACGATTGAGCAGTATCTGTAGGGGCGTCTACGACGGCGTCGCCCTCAATGCGAACCCGACCGCCAGCGCATTCGACCCAATCCGGCACGTTTGACGGCTCGATGTACGCGTAGACCGTCTGTCGGCTGACCTGGCATTCGCACTCGCCCGTCTGACGCGCGCGGGCGAAATTGTAGACGACCCACAGGAACTCATCGTCTGCGTAGCAATCGCCGATCTCGCCCAGCAACGGATGCAGCTCTAACGCGTCGTCGCTGTACAAGTAGGCTCGCTGGATTCTTGCGAGCGCGGCGTCAGAGAGGTCGTCGGCGAGCATATGGAGGTCGGGCGCCTGGAACCCGGTGACGCTGGGTATGCAGGCGGGATAGGCGGTGGCGCAGGTGACAGTAGAGCTTGCGCGCACGCTGACCTCGTCGGGGAACGTCACCTGGCGTGGGTCGTAGTAGGTGATGTTCGGCAAGTCGGATGTCGCGTATGTCCAGATGAAGGGCCGAAACGCCATCGTGTACGGCTCGGCGTGATCAATCTCCAGGTGGCGGGTCAGGATCGCTTCGTACCCCGGGAACCATGCCGGCCCATACCCTTCGTGCCCGTCGAACCGGTCGACGAGGCGCCCTCGCAGCTCGCCGGCGTCGACGCGGCCGTTGGCGTTGACGTCGTCATAGACGGCGATATCCATCGGCCAAATGGGCAGCGTGTCTTCCGTGTTGCGGTCGACTTGGACCCCAGCCCCCTGCGGGGCACGCTCGACCTGCGCTGGCGGCTTGAGCGTCAATCGCCATCGCGCCGGCGATTTGGGGCATCCAGTCGGCCCGCGCCATGGCCGCCGTGCGTCCCAAACCTTCGCTATCAATCCGCGTCACGCCCTCAAACCCGATCCTGAACTCTTCGGGCATTCCAGGCACCTCGCCCGAGGCGACCAGCCACTGCGGCAAGCGTTCAAGCCCCTCTTGCGACCAGCCATGCCAGGTCAGCTGGAAGTCGCGCCAGCCCGCCGTCAACGCGAACAGATCGTCGCCCCCGGCGTGCAGCTGCCCCCCGATAAGCAGCCGAAACCACCAGGCGTTCCAGCGCAATCGGCCCATCGCGCCCTCAAGCGGCAGCTGCTCAAACATGAGCCCTTGCCCCAGGGTGACCTGCCCGAGATCCAGCGTGACCAAGTCGGCGCGCAGATCGCCCGCCGTCCCATGCAGGTGCACCGCGACGCCAGGCACGATGGTGGCCGTGGAGCGGTAGCCCAGGCTGGCCGACATGTGAAACGCGATGAGGTTGAGGTTGACGTCGAGGTTCTCATGCGCCCGCACGCCGAAGTAGCTGTCGGCGATGGCGTGGCCATGCCATGCGCCCAGGGGGGCCGCAGGCCGCGGTATCTGAGTGCCGATCAGCACATCCGAGAGGACCGCCAGGCGCGCAGTGGGCTCGAAGACTCGCGCGGCGTCGTGCTGCCGCCACAGGGACCGATTCGCTGGCCGGTGATCGAGGAGCGACCAGCGATCCCAGGGCCGCACAATGTAGTCGAGTTCGAATTCGGTCGCGGGTTCGAGGGCTTGCGCCGTCGGGAGTGAGAGGCCCAAGGCTATGAGCAGGCCGAGTAG
>JBNMOZ010000414.1:0-5782 GCA_051276005.1 Bradymonadia bacterium
GCGGGCGTTGTTGATGTCGGCGTCGCCCTGGGCGGGCTCGACGTCGCACAGCCCGGTGTCGCCGAACGCGGTCTCGAAGCGCAGGTCGATCTGGGCGTTGCCGGGGCCGTCTGGCTGGTGGCACATCGCGCAGTTGATGTCGAGATAGGCGCGCGCCCGCACCGCGATGGGCGCGGCGTTGTCGGCGATGGCGGGCCAGGCGGGCAGGGCTTCGGCCGGTCGCGGCAGGGCGAGGTAGCCTGCGCGCTCGAGGGCCGAGAGCTGGTTGGCGGTGCCGCGCGGGTAGTCGACGCTGCGGTTGAGCTGGGCGGTGCGCCAGCCGAGGGATCGCCCCGCCGCCTGGGTGTGGCATTGGTCACACTCCGCGGTCGACGGGTAGTGCCAGGTTTGCGGGCCGTTGGGCCCCATCAGCTCCTCGTCCAGGGCGCCTTCAACCAGCAACGCGTCGTCTTGTGCTGCGTTCCAGCGCCAGGTGAACCCGCGCCAGCCCTGGGCCTGCCGCGCATAGATGCGGGTCTCGACGCGCCGGGTCTGCCCGGCCTCATTGGGCAGCAGGAAGGTCTTGAGGAAGGCCGTGCCCACCGGGAACGTGAACGGGCCGTTGAGCGCGAACCCGATCACGGCGTCGGCAGGCAAGGCCATGGCGCGCAGCTTTGTCGCGCCATCGCTCCAAAACGGCTGCACCAGGTCATAGGGCAGGATGCTGTCGGCCAGGTCGTGCTCGGCGACGTTGTCGAAGCAGCCGGTCTCGCTCAGCAACTGCGGGAACGGCTCGCCCGGCGGTGCGGCCTGACGGCGCAGGCGCAGGATGCTCTGGTTGCCGAAGGACAGGATGTACAGCCGGCCTTGGGCGTCCTGCCCAAAGCTCGACGGCTGGTTCACCGACGTGAGCTGTACGACGGCAGCCGCCTGGCCATCGCGCTCTTCGAGCGCCCAGACGCGACCGCTGACGAAGTCGGCGAAGACGTATCGGCCCCACAAGGCGGGCAGCCGCTGACCGCGATAGACGAAGCCGCCCGTGACGCTGCGCCCCTGGGCGTGCGGGTAGACGTGCACCGGGTCGACGCAGTCTGCACACGGGCAGTCGTTGCCGCGCAAGCACTCGAAGCCTTCGCGCACGTTCCAGCCGAAGTTGCCGGGCGCCTCGATCTTGTCGATCTCTTCGAAGGCGTTCTGGCCCACGTCGCCGGCCCAGAGCACGCCCGTCGCGGTGTCGAACGCCATGCGCCACACGTTGCGCAGGCCCCAGGCGTAGATCTCGGCGCGGCCGCCTTCGCCGTCGGCGAAGGGGTTGGTCGGGGGAATGCGATAGGCGCGGATCTCGGTGCCGGCTTGCGGCGGGCGCGGGCCACAGTCGATGCAGTCGGAGCCATACGCGCACACGCTGAAGTCGCTGTTGGGCCCGCCGTCGTCGCAGTCGCCGTCGTCGTCGTACTGGCAGCCTGCGCCGCACAGATCGTCGCCGTCGCCGCCGCCTTCCATCTCGGCGGGGGGCGGATCATCGATGTCGAGGCGCAACACGTTGCCCAGCAGCGTCGAGGTCGTCTGCCCGCTGTTGAGCGGATCGCCGCCCGAGCCGCCGTCGCCCACCGCGACGTACAGGTAGCCATCGGGGCCGAAGTCGATGTCGCCGCCGTTGTGGTTGCTGAACGGCTGGGCGAAGCGGAGCACGACGCGCTCGCTCGCGGGGTCGGCGCTGCGCGCGTCGGCGCGGCTGAACTCGCTGATGATCGAGCAGCGCGCGGTGCCGCCGCATTGCGCGCCGGCGCCGGAGTAGTAGACGAAGAAGCGACCGTTCTCGGCGTAGTTGGGATGAAACGCCAGGCCGAGCAGGCCCTCCTCGTTGCCGGCGCGGCTCGCGTCGATGTTCAAGAAGGTGCTGCGCTCATTTTGGGCGACGTCTTGGCGATCATCGAAGGCGTAGATGGTGCCGCCCTGCTCGAGCACGAACAGCGTATCGGGATCACCGGGCGCGGCGCCCAACCACAAGGGGCGCGAGAACCGCAGGTTGGGGAAGGCCTGCTCGCTGACGTAGTCGCCCAGCGGCGGGGCATCCGGCAGACGACAGGCCTGCGCTGCGGGCCGCGGCGAGAGCGGATTAGGCTGGGCGCCCATGTCGGGACCGGGCAGGCCCATGTCGACCTCGCCCATGTCGGGGCCTGGCGGCTCGGGCTCACCGCCCATGTCGGCGCCCATATCGGGGTCTGGCGGCTCCGGCTCACCGCCCATGTCGAGGATCGGCGGCTCAGGTTCACCGCCCATGTCGGGCACCGCTTCGGGCTCGGCGGCCATGTCGGGCCGCGGCTCGGGCTCGGGTGCAGCATCGAGCGGTCGGGCGTCGGGGCGCATGTCGGCGAGCCGCATGTCGGCGGGGGCCGCGTCGTCGGCGGTTACAGAGTCCTCAGGGCAGCCCGCGAGGGCCAGAACGAGGAGCGGCAAGAGTCGGTGCGTCATCATGGACGCGAATCTATCGAACTTCGCCCGGTGTGCGCAGGTGAATCATTCTCAAGCGGCCCAGGCCTCGATGCCGTAGAATCCGCCATCATCAACGTCGACTCTGGTCGAACTGTCCGGCGCAGGAGCCTTAGTGAATATCTTCGAACCGCATATCCACATGTTCAGCCGCACAACGGATGACTACGAGCGCATGGCCCTCGCGGGCGTCAAGGGCGTCTGCGAGCCTGCCTTCTGGCTGGGCCAGCCGCGGTCGACTGTGGGGGCCTTTAAGGACTACTACGACACGCTCTTGGGCTGGGAGCGCTTCCGCGCGAGCCAGTTTGGCATTCGCCACTACTGCACGATGGGCCTCAACCCCAAAGAGGCCAACGACGAGCGCGTCAACGAGGGCGCCATCGAGCTCGTCCGGCAGTACTGCAAGCGCGACGGCGTCATCGCGATCGGTGAGATCGGGTTTGACGACATGACCCCCACCGAAGAGAAGTTTTTTAAGATCCAGATCGAGATCGCGATGGAGAACGACCTCCCAATCTTGATCCACACCCCGCACCGCGACAAAGAGCGCGGGGTCAAGCGCACCCTCGACGTGGTGCGCGAGTCGGGCATCGCGCCCGAGATGGTGCTGATCGATCACAACAATGAGATTACGATCCCGTTGATGAAGGACCGGGGCCATTGGCCGGGCTTCTCGATCTACCCGGGCACCAAGATGACGCCCCAGCGCATGGTCGAGATCTTCCGCCGCTTCGGCACCGACCGGATGATCATCAACAGCGCGGCCGACTGGGGCATCAGCGATCCGCTGCTCGTGCCCAAGACCGTGCAGGCCATGCGCAAGGCCGGCATGGAAGAAGACGAGATCTCCAAGGTTGTCTGGCGCAACCCGATCAACTTCTTCGCACAATCCGGGCAGATCAGCTTCGCCGACTTCGGCGAGAACGACGGCATCGATCGCACCGAGCTGCACGAGGGCAACTCTGTCCTGCGCGGGCAGACGCCCTGACCACCAGTGGCTGGTCTCGGTAAATATTAAGACACAATAAGCCCTTACTGACTTGAAACGGTCGATAGACCGTGTCGATGATACGGGCGCATTAAAGATGTACACATGACGAACGGCGCGTCGACGGGGGGACTCCTGCGGCGCGCCCATCGTCAATCAGGGGGGAATCTATGGGACTCACTCGTTCAGTCGTCGCGCTCGCAGCGGCCACATGCCTGTTTATCGGTTGTGATGATGGCGATGGCGGCGGCAACACCGACATGGGCGCCGACATGAGCATGGGCGCCGGCGGCGAAGGCGGCGTGGGCGGCGTGGGCGGCGAAGGCGGCGAAGGCGGCGTGGGCGGCGTGGGCGGCGTGGGCGGCGAAGGCGGCGTGGGCGGCGAAGGCGGCGTGGGCGGGGGAGAGCCCGGTCCGGACTGCGCCAGCTACTGCACGCTGATGGCCGAGAACTGCCCCGACGCGTTCCCCGATGTCGACTCTTGCGTCGCGACCTGCGGTCTGTACCCGGCCGACGCCGAGACGGGCGCCACCGAGGGCAACAGCCTGCAGTGCCGCACCTATCATGCGGCCGTCGCGGTCGAAGACGGCGCCCTGCATTGTCCCCACGCCAGCTCGAATGGCGGCGGCGTCTGCGGTGACTACTGCGAGAACTACTGCCACATCGCCATGCAGACCTGTGACGGCCTGTACGCCGACGCCGAAGCCTGCGACGCCGAGTGCAAGGCGCTCCCCGTGGGCGACGACTACCTGGCGACCGCCGGCGACACGGTGCAGTGCCGCACCTATCACGCGAGCTTCCCGGCAGCGGCCGACGGCGCGCTGCACTGCCCCCACGCGGGCCCCGACGGCGCCGGCGTCTGTGGCGACAGCTGCGAGGTCTACTGCGATCGTGCGATGACCAACTGCGACGGCCTGTATGCCGACGCTGATGCCTGCATGAACGCCTGCGGTACGTTCCGCGACGACGGCGAGCCCAACGCGGTCGCCGGCAACAGCGTGCAGTGCCGCACCTATCACGCCAACTTGCCCGCGGCCGACAACCCCGACCTGCATTGTGGCCACGCGAGCCTCACCGGCGGCGGCGTCTGCGGCGACTATTGCGATGTGTACTGCGACAACATCGACGACTTCTGTGGCGAGAACACGCAGTACCCCGATCGTGACGCCTGCATGGGCGCCTGCGCCGGCATGAACACCGATGGCGACGACACCGCGGTGTCGGGCAACAGCGTGCAGTGCCGCATCTATCACAGCGGCTACCCCGCGTCGCTGCAGGGCGAGCTGCATTGCAGCCACGCGGGCGTGACCGGCGGTGGTGTCGGCGGCTGCGGCGACGATCCGTGCCCGGCGTACTGCGACCAGGTCATGGCCAACTGCCCCGGCGCCTATGACAGCGAGGTCGCTTGCGAGCAGGCCTGCGCCCAGATGCCCAATGACGGCGAGTGGGACGCGACGGCCGGCAACAGCGTGCAGTGCCGCACCTATCACGCCAGCTTCCCTGCGGTCGCCGACGGCGGTCTGCACTGCCCGCACGCTGCGCTGGGTGGCGGCGACGTCTGCGCCGAGAACAGCGACAGCTGCGAGTTCTACTGCGACCTGATGGAGGCGAACTGCGACGGCACCTTTGAAGACCGCCCGTCGTGCTTGAGCGCCTGCGCCGATCTGGAGCCGGGCGAGCCGGGCGCCATCGGCGGCGACACCCGCGAGTGTCGCATCTATCACGCCAGCTTCCCCGCGGCCGCCGATCCCGATCAGCACTGCGGTCACGCCGGCCCCGATGGCGACGGCGTCTGCGTCGACTTCACGCCCTGCGAGCAGTACTGCGGCGCGATGATCGCGAACTGCGAAGGCTACTACCCCGACGCCGACACCTGCCTGACGGCGTGTGCGCTGTTCCCGCAGGACGGCGCGCCCGACGCGGAAGCCGGCAACAGCGTGCAGTGCCGTGCGTATCACGCCGGCGTGGCCGCCGACGACGCGGCCCTGCACTGCCCGCACGCCAGCTCGAACGGCGGCGGCGTCTGTGGTGACTACTGCGAGAACTACTGCCACATCAGCATGCAGACCTGTGACGGCCTGTACGCCGACGAAGACAGCTGCATGGCCGAGTGCGCGGCGTTCCCTGCCGACGGTGAAGCCAGCGCGACCGACGGCGACAGCGTGCAGTGCCGCACCTACCATGCGTCGTTCCCGGCCGCGGCCAACGGCGCGCTGCACTGCCCCCACGCGGGCCCCGACGGCGCCAGCGTGTGTGGCTCACAATGCGACGTCTACTGCGATCGCGTCATGACCAACTGCCCCGGCACGTACAACGACGCCG
>JBNMOZ010000415.1:0-5775 GCA_051276005.1 Bradymonadia bacterium
TCGTCGAAGTCGACCAGAGCCAGCGCGGCCGTCTCGACCGGTCCCGCGTAGTCGTTCTCGTAGTCGTTGCGCAGCATGAACCGCGCTCGACGCGCCACGTCGCCTGAGTAGGCGTTCGCTGCGATGAAGGATTCGATGGCATCGAGCACGCTCGCCCGGGGGCCCAGTTCACGCTGCAACCCGCCCAAGCGATCGCTGAAGGCTTCGACGATCTCCTCCAAGGCCTCCAACGCATCGCCCGTGAGCAGTTCGCCCGTCCCTTCGTCGAACAAGGCGCTGATCGTCTGCGCATCGAAGCGCATTGTGCCGCCGACTTGCGTGGTCAACTCGGTGATCGGGTTGCCGTTCGGGCCATGCACCCAGCCGGCCCCCAGATCGACGGGTCGCCCCGCCACCTGCGCCGTCCAGGCCCGCCCGCCGATCCGGTCGCGGGCCTCTAAGACGATGACCGCCACCCCGCTGTCGGCCAGCATGCGCGCGGCCGTGAGCCCGGCGAACCCGGCGCCGACCACGATCACGTTGCTGCCCTCGGGGAGCGGCGCGACTGCATCGTTGGATGATGCCTTCCCGCACCCGGTCAAGGGCAGAACGGCCGCTGCGCTCAGCAGCGCCAGCGCCTGGCGTCGGGTCAATGCGTCCATGTTTGAGGCCTCCCTGGTTGACACGGCAGCATAGCCTGAATGCCAAGGCGCGCGTCACATCTGCGCATGCCTCTGGCCTTCGCCTATCCGGATACGGAGCCGGATGCGGAGCCACCCTCCTTTTCGAGGGGCAGTTTTAGCCCGTTGCCGACCCGCTCGACGCTGTTCCGATTCCAGCGGTTCCAGCACCCTCGCAACGGCCACAGCCAGCGGCGCCGCGTGTCGCAGAAAGACTACGATTTCTTCCAAGCGACGTGAGTGTTCCGCCTCGACACGGCATCACCGGCCGATTCTGATGTGCTCGACTGGGCGCTGAGTATGCGATGCTGTGCAGGGAGGACCCGCCATGCTTCGACTGCTCTTGCCCGCCCTGCTCATCGCCGGCTGCGACGCCAATTCGACCGGCCAGTCGACCGACGCGGGCGCCCTCGACGCGCGGGCCATGGACGCCCAGGTCGTCGACGCCCAGCCACCCGACATGGCCGTCGATCGGCAACTCTGCCAGCAAGCGGGCACCCCGGGCGCCACCGCGCGCTGCCTGTCGCCCACCCAATCACCGGCCTATTACACTGCCCAAGCGTCGCTGTACTTCGACACCCTCGACGTCACCACCCCCGAAGACAGCGTGCCCGACTATCACGCGCAGGTCGCCCGCTGGGAGTGGCCGCCGTGGCTCATCCTGACGGGCTACGGGCGTGACGACATGATCAACACCGGCCTGGCCTTACGCGAGCTGGACCCATCGACCGTGCCCGAGCGCGACTGCCGCTTCTTCGACACGCAGCCGTTCGCCCGCTGTTATGTCGTCTTCGAATACGAGCAGGGCCTCTGCCCCATCTACGAGGAGTTCACCTTCAACGACCAAGGCGAGATGACGTTCATCGAAGCCTGGTCAGACTTGCCCGGCCTGCACCCCACCGACAAGGCGGTCGATCCTTGGGGCGAGGCCCCAGACTTTCCGCGCTTGGCCAATCGAGTCCCCGGGTTGGGCAACGCTGAAGGCCGCATCGACCTGCAGAGCGAGTGGATGATCGCCGCGGCCGCTGCCGACCCCGAGATCGCCGACTTTGCGCGCCGCGCTGAAGACTGGCGTCTGGCGTGGGTGGTTGAGCTGCGCGAGGCCGATCGCGACTTCTTCGCGATCGGCTGCGGCTGGCCCATCGAGTAGCCCGCACCGCAGCAAGCGGACGCGCAGCCACTCGACTCTGTTCCGCATCGGGCCGCCAGCCGCTATGGTGGGTCATGTTTAGCGCCGTCAAGAGTCCATACCTCGTGCCCTTCGACGGCACATTTCGGGTACCCAACGCCGCGACCACCGCGCCCGAAGAGCGGAGCAAGAAGCATTGGCGCAAGCAGCTGAAGGCGAGCCTCGACGAGCTGCGTCCGCTGCAGCGCGTGCTCTACGCCAGCGATCACCACTCGGTCCTGCTCGTCTTCCAGGCGATGGACGCGGCCGGCAAGGATGGCACGATTCGCGCGGTGCTCTCGGGCGTTGATCCAGCGGGCTGCCAGGTCTTCTCGTTCAAGAAGCCCAACCCCGTCGAGTTGGATCACGACTTCTTGTGGCGCACCACGCAGTGCCTGCCCGAGCGTGGGCGCATCGGCATCTTCAACCGCAGCTACTACGAAGAGGTGTTCGTCGTTCGGGTGCATCCAAACATCCTCGAGGGGCAGAAGCTGCCCGAGCCGCCGAACCTCGAGACGATTTGGGACGAGCGGCTGGAGTCCATCGCCGACCAGGAGCGCCATCTGGCCCGCAACGGCGTGGTCATCATCAAGTTCTGGCTCAACGTGTCGCGCGATGAGCAACGCCGACGCTTCCTGGCGCGCATCGATGAGCCGGCGAAGAACTGGAAGTTCTCGGCGGGGGATGTGCGCGAGGCACAGCACTGGGATGCATACATGGACGCCTACGAGGCGGCTCTCAACGCCACCTCGAAGCCATGGGCGCCGTGGTACTCGATCCCCGCCGACGACAAGCCGTATATGCGCTTGGCCGTGTCGAACATCGTGCGAGAGACGTTGTCGAGCCTGGGGTTGAAGTATCCCGAGTTGGACGCCGACGAGCGCGCCGAGATGATGCGCCTGCGCACGCAGCTGGCAGCCCAAGCGCAAGAACCACCCGGCTGATCCAAGGGCAGCGTCGACCCTCTGCGCGGGGGTGCGCGCCGCTCAGCTCCAGAAGCGGACCATGTCACGGGGCGACTCTCGCGCCCGCAAGGTCCTCAACGTCCCGTCCGCCTCGATGCCGACCACGGCCGGCATCCCACGGCTGCAGTGCCTCGACCACATCGACATGGTGTATGCCCCGGTGTCGTGAAACACGAGGATGTCGCCCGGCTCGACGGCCGGCAGCATGCGATTACGCGCCAGGAAGTCGCCCGAGAAGCACAGCGGCCCCGCCACGTGCATCGGCCGAAGATCCACGAGGGGCTTTGGCGCGCCGCTCGCGGTATAGACCGAGATGTCGAGCCACCAATCCTTGGGTCGATACGCGGGGCGCAGCGCAAAGTCGGCGCCCAGATGCCCCACCGCCATCGGCTCACCGTCGAGCGACTTGACGTACTCCACCCGGGTGGCCGCGAACCCACACGGCGCCTGAACACTGCGACCAAACTCGGTGATCAGGGCGTACTTCAAGAGCTCTGGGGCCGCTTGCTCGATCGCCGCCACATAGTCCGCTGGCGTGATCACCACGTCTTCGCTTCGGTAGACGGTCGGCAGCCCGCCCCCGATGTCGATGCTGTCGATGCGCCGCGCCCCCGCCGCCGCGTCGATGGCGTGGGCCAGGGTCAGCGCGCGGGCACCCGCGGGCACCAGGGTGGTCAGGTCGCACCCCTGAGAGCCGACGTGGACGTGCAGGCCGCGCAGCCAAGTGAAGCGACTGAGCTGCGCCGCGAGCCCCTCAATGCCCGCTTGATCGTGCGGCATCACCAGACCAAAGCGCGAGCGCCGCCCGCCCGTGCTCGTGGTCGCGATGCGTCCGTCTGCGACGCAGGGGTTGATCCTGACCCCCACCTTCGCGCCCTCGAGCAGCGTCGCAGAGGACTCGCCGATGCGGTTGAGCTCATCGATGTTGTCGGCGTTCAGGTGGACGCCCAATTCAAGGGCGCGCTTGATGTCGGACCGCGTCTTCGCGGGCGAATCGAACACCACCCTCTCGGGGAGGCAGCCGGCCGCCAGGGCCAACTCCACCTCTTCCATTGACGCCGCCTCGAGCCCGCCGCCGGCCTCGACGACGGTCCGCAAGATCTCGACCACGGGGTTGGCCTTGATCGCGATGGCGTGCAGGGTCCCCGCGGGGAAGGTACGTCGCAGAGCCTGCACCCGCGAGCGAAGGCCCACCAGATCGTGAAAGAGCACCGAGGGGCTCGCGTCATCAAGCAGACCCTCACGGAGCGCCTGGCCGAGCCAGGGGGAGATGTCGTCTGACGACAGGCGTTGAGCCCACTGCATTGTACCTCGCGTGTTGCATGGTCGCGACGAGCGCGTCCGTTGAGTTGAGCAAGCGGCGCGGAGCAGCGGCGCGGAGCAGCGGCGCGGAGCCACCCTCTTACTCGACGCTCTTACTCGGCGCCGGCGCTCTATTGGGCCAGCAGCAACGCCCGCACCCGCGTCTTCTTGATGCGCGCCCGCTGAACGAAGGCCAGGGCCGCCGGTGCGTGCGCATGCGCGATGGCAACCGCGCAGCTGGTGTCGGTCAAGTCGATGCGCCCAATGGCATCGGCGGGCAGGCCCGCGTCCTTGATCAGCGCCCCCAGCACGTCGCCCTTGCGCAGCTTCTGCTTGCGCCCGGCCATCAGCAGCAAGGTGCGATTCGGCGGCACCAGATGCGTCAGACGATCCACCTCAGGCACGGGGGGGCCCAGCGGCAACGGCTGCTCCAGGTAGGCTTCGATGCGGTCCAAGCGTCGCCGCTCGGTGGGGGTGGCGACGAGGCTCAACGCCAGCCCAGGCGCCCCCGCGCGGCCAGTGCGCCCCACGCGATGCAGGTGCGTCTGCGGATCGTGTGAGAGCTCGGCGATGATCACGGTGGGCAGGGCCGGCATGTCCAAGCCGCGCGCGGCGACGTTGGTGGCGACGAGCACACTCAGGCTCTCTTGCAGGAAGCACAGCACCGCGTCATTGCGATCGCGCTGCTCCATCTGCCCGTGCAGCGCCCGCGCGGCCACGCCTCTGCGCTTGAGCAGGCTGGCCATGCCGTCGCAATCGGCCCGGGTCTCGCAGAACACCAGCGTGCGCCCCGAGGCGTACTTACCGAGCAAATTGAGGACGGTCTGGCCGCGGGTGCGTTCGGCGCAGGTGAACACCAGCTGGCGCAGGCCTTCGGGCACGGCGCGGGTCTGCACCGCGACCTGCTGCGCGTCGGTCTGAATGCGCGCGCTCAAGCGCACGATCGCGTCGGGGAAGGTCGCCGAGAACAGGAGCGTCTGGCGTGCCTTGGGGCAGTGGGTGGTGATGGCCTCGACCTGCTCGATGAAGCCCATCTCGAGCATGCGATCCGCCTCGTCGAGCACCAGCCCACGCAGCCCGTCGAGACACAACGTGCCGCCCTCGAGGTGGTCGGCGATGCGTCCGGGCGTGCCGACGATGACCTGGCTGGAGCCCGCCAAAGCCTGGGTCTGCAACCGCTTGGGCTGTCCGCCGCAGAGCGTCAACACGCGCAGGTTCTCAATATGACTGCCCAGCCGACGAATCTCGGCGCCGACCTGCTCGGCCAACTCGCGGGTCGGGCACAGCACCAAAGCCTGGGGCGCCGGATCGTCAGCGTGAATGGGGTTGAGCAGCGCGAGCCCGAACGCGGCGGTCTTCCCGCTGCCCGTCTCGGCCTGCCCGGTGACGTCTTCGCCCCGCAACATGGGCGGCAACGCAGCCGCTTGGATGGGGGTCGTCTGGGTGTATTCGATCTGCACCAAGGCGGCTTGCAGTTCGGGTCGCAGCGGCAGGGTATCAAAGAGGATCGGCATGGGCGGGGCATAGCATGGATCAGCCGATGCGCCGTAGGGCCGAACGGCCAACACAAGCAAACCAGTTCGCGCGCCCGCGCCGGTTCGGTTTGGCTGCAGAACGTCAACCTGATTTGCGCTGGACCGCTGCGGGCATTAAACCGACGACCGTACGGCAATGACTGTCC
>JBNMOZ010000416.1:0-5766 GCA_051276005.1 Bradymonadia bacterium
GCCGAGCGGAAGGTCGGGGTGTCGGCAACGGTCCAGGCGAAGTCGAAGCCATAGACCGCGCGGCTGTCGGTGCGCGCGTTGAGGTTGCCCGCCGAGTCCATGGTGCCGTCGATCTCTTCGGGCGCGGCCAGGTCGATCGCGAGGGTCGCGCCCAGGTCGAACGGCCCCAGCAGCAGCCCAAACCGGCCAGCGACGACGGGCTTGGAGAAGACCGTGTCGGCGAAGGCATCGACGCTCATCTTCTCGCCGTCAAACTTGAGGCGGGCCCCCATGCGCGGATGGTCGTCGTCGACGTTGGCGTGATAGCGCCGCACGATGGTGCCGTTGCCCAGCGTGACGTTCTCGAGTTGGCCCACGGTGAAGACGCCGCCAAACTCGGCGAAGCGCAGCACGCGCCCTACGTCAGCGAGCTCGTCGAAGTCGCGCGGCCGCAACTCCAGGTCGGCCACCGAGAACCGCACGGGCGCCTGAGCCGACAGCCGAAACCCGTCCCACTCGCCCCCAAACCACAACCGCGCGAGCAGCTGCGGCGTGTCCGTCACGACCCCGACGCCCAACTCCACCCCGGCCGCCGAGGGCACGACGGGCGCTTGGAGCAATCCGGCGATGAGGAGCAGAGCGATCACGGTATGCCTGAGTGTGAGGTGTCCGACATTGGACGACAGGCCTGAGTACCAGAGGAACGCGGGATCACCAATAAACCGGACGAGATGGTGGGCGAAGTGATCGATCCGGAGCTGCGAGCGAACGCCAGCCGTGACCGGGCTCAAGGCATTAAAGACTTCGCGCGATGCCAGCGTCTTGGGTGGGCGGGATCGCAGCGAGCAGAGGCGTGCACGCCGCCGGGCATCAGCGCAGTGAGGTCTTGCCTGAGAGCAAATCGCGACGCCGCATCAACGTCGCTGCCGCCGAGCGGGCGACCAGATCGACCTAGATCGGCTCCGCGACCAAGTCGTAGTCCGTAACCTGCGTAATCCGCGCGCGAATGATCGCGCCCGGCACCACATGCTCATTGAGACCCAGGTACGTCACGCCATCAATATCGGGCGCCTGCTGCGCTGTACGGCCGACCGCGACCAGATCCGATTCCTTGCTGAATCGCTCGACCAGCACGTCGACCTCTTGGCCGATCAGCGCCTCGTTATGCTCGCGAGAGATGCTGCGCTGGGCGTACATGATCTCTTCGAGGCGGCGCTGCTTGGTCTCATCGTCGAGCTGGCCAGGCAGGTCGTACGAGGGCGTGCCCTCTTCATGCGAGTACGCGAACACACCGAGCCGCTCGAACTTGGTCTCTTTGACGAACTCGAGCAGCATCTCGTGGTCCTCCTCGGTCTCGCCGGGGAAGCCTGAGATGAACGTGGTGCGCAGGCTGACGTTGGGCACCGCTTCGCGCAGGTCGGCGATGCGCTTGCGGATCGTCTTGCCGGTGCTGCCGCGCTTCATGGCCTTGAGCACCGTGTCGCTGATGTGCTGCAGCGGCATGTCGAGGTACGGCACGATCTTCTCTTCGCGGGCCATCAGTTCGATGAGGCCCTTGGGGAAGTTGCGCGGGTAGGCGTACAGCAGGCGGATCCACTGCACGTCGACCTTGACCAGCTCCTCGAGCAGGGCGGTCAGGTTCTGGCGCGGCTTGAAGTCATAGCCGTAGGCGGTGAGGTCCTGGGCGACCAGGTTGAACTCTTTGACGCCGTTGGCGGCCAGCCACTCGGCCTCTTTGATGATCGACTTGACCGGCCGGCTGCGCTGCGGGCCGCGCAAGGTCGGGATGATGCAGAACGAGCAGGTGTTCGAGCAGCCCTCGGCGATCTTGAGCCAGGCGCTGCGGCCGCCGGCGACCGAGTTGAAGCGCGGGGCTTCCCAGTCGAAGTCGCGGCGGTCGGGGTTGCCCACGAGCACGCGCGTCTTGGTGCGGCCGTCGAGGATCTCGGTCACCAGGTTGAGGTCGTTGGTGCCCACGAAGTGGTCGACTTCGGGCATCTCGCGCGCCAGCTCTTCGGGGTAGCGCTGCGCGAGGCAGCCGGTCACGACCAGCTGCTCGACGGTGCCCGCGGCCTTCTTGGCGGCCATGTCGAGGATGGTGTTGACCGACTCCTCTTTGGCCGAGTCGACGAAGGCGCAGGTGTTGACGACCACCACGTCGGCCTCGTCGGCGTTGCCGACCATCTCGTAGCGCGCCTCGGGCAGGCCAGCGAGCATCGTCTCGGTGTCGATGCGGTTCTTGGGGCAGCCCAATGAAACGAAATGTACTTTGCGAGTCTCCACTTGGGCCTCCATACGCCTGCCCGCGTCTTGAGCGCGGGGCGCGGCACCCTAGATGACGTCGGCGGCCGAGCGCAACGCTATCGCGCCAGCCGAAGGAGCGCGTCGACGATCAGCTGGGTTGAGCCGCGCAGAAACGCCGCATCTAGAGTCTCGGGCACGTCGCCCGGCAGATGGTAGTGGGGGTTTCGCAAATCGGCAGTGTCGCTGACCATCAGCGCAGGCACGCCCCGATCCCAGAAGGGCGCGTGGTCGCTGCGGCGCGTGTTCGGCATCAGCCGGCCGCGATCGGGCACCAGCAGCGCAACGACGGGGGTCGCGGGCTGCTCGGCCTGGCCAAACGCCTTGAGCATCGCGGGGGTGTCACCCACCACGGCCGCGAAGTCGCCCACCTTGGGCACCGCAATTGGGAGCCCGGCCGGCATGCGCTGACACCCCTCGGTCACGCATTTATAGCCCAGCATTTCGGCGATGATCGCGCCCTTGAGGTCCTGAATTCGGATGTCGCTGCGGGCATACGCGATGCTGCCGAGCATCCCTGACTCTTCCTGGTCGAAGAACACGAACCGCAGCGTTTGCTTGAGGGGCACGTCTTTGAGCAGCCGCGCGATCTCCATGACGGCGGCCACGCCCGTCGCGTTGTCGTCGGCCCCCATCGAGCCCCCGACCGTGTCGTAATGCGCGCCGATCAGCCAAGCGCCCGCCTTGGGATCGGTGCCCGGCTTGTGCACCACCAGGTTGACGCCGCCTTGCTGCGCGCCCTGCGCGTCCTTGATGAGGAAGGACTGCAGCTCGGGTCGATAGCCAATCCGCTGCAACGCATGGGCGACGTAGCCCCGCGCTTTGGCCCGCGCCGCTTCAGATTTGCGTTCAAATGCGAGCGCGCGCACGTCGGTCATCAGCCGCTTCGCGTCGGCCTGCACGCGGCTGGGCACGCCATCGGGTGCCACCCCTGCGATCTGCTGCGCGGCGGTCCTCCAGGCCTGCGTCTGGGCCTCTCGCAGATCCTCTTCGCGGGCCTGGCTGCTAAAATACCAAGCCCAACCAATCGTGATGCCGGTGATCCAGAACACGGCCAAAGCCGTCCAACGACGCGGGGTCACGGGCGCACCTCCGGGCGCTGGCGCCACAAGGTCGACCGAAAGGTCAATTGCGTGGTAGATCCCCGCGAGAAACGTCGCTGCCTAGGCTCGCTACTTCTAGGCGTACTGCTTCGCACTTCGCTGGTTCGAAATTCACTTTGAGGTCCGTCATGGCGCACCATCCGATCACCTCCTGGCTCGCAGTTATCGCGTTCATTCTGCTGATGGGCGGCGCGACCGTCGCCTTGATTTACGCATTCTATATGCGTTTCAAGCAGGTCAAGATGGCCAAGCGGCCTGACATTCGCTGGAACGAGATCCCGGCCCGCATCAAGAACGTCATGATCTACGTGCTCGGCCAAAAGCGCTTGCCGCGCAATGGCTACACGTACTCGGGCATTCTGCACATCTTCATCTTCGGCGCCTTCGTGGTGCTGTCGGTCGACACGGTCAACTTCGTGCTCGACGGCACGTTCAAGATGTTTGGCGTCATGGCGGGCAGCGAGCCTGGGCCGCTGTTCCACCTGCCGCTGTCCAACGGGTGGTACCAGGGCCTGGCCGACACGTTCCGCTTCTTGTGCATCGTGGGTCTGGGCATGGCGTTCGTGAACCGCACGATCATCAAGCCCGCGCGGCTGCCGCTGACCCGCGATGCGATGTACACCATCATCTTCATCTTCGGGCTCATGGCGTTCGAGGTGCTGCAGACCGCGTCGCACCTCACGCTCAACCCCGAGCTGCGCGCCGACAAGGGCTACATTTGGTTCTCAGGCCTGGTCAGTCATCTGGTCCCGCTCGAGAGCGCCGCCACGCTGTACAAGGTCGCTTGGTGGGGTCACCTGGTGAACCTGCTCGCGTTCTCCAACTACGTGCCTTACTCCAAGCACAGCCACGTGTTTGCCGCCCCGCCCAACATCTTCTTCATGTCCCTCGAGCCCGCTGGCGCCCTGCGCAAGATGGAGTTCGACATGGAAGACGAAGACAACATGCCGGAGTACTTCGGCGCGCGGAACCTCGAGGACCTCTCGTGGAAGCAGGTCTTTGACGGCCTGGCCTGCACCGAGTGCGGCCGCTGCACCGACAACTGCCCGGCGGCGTTGAGCGACAAGCCGCTCGACCCCATGAAGATCATCGTCGACCTCAAGCACCACATGGAAGATCGCTACCGCGATCGCAAGAAGCCGTTCGACCTGAGCGATCCGTCCATGATGCTGACGACGCCCGACAACAAGGGCATCATCGACCCCGACGTGCTGTGGTCGTGCACCACCTGCCGAGCGTGCATGGAAGTCTGCCCGGTCGGCAACGAGCACATCCCCGACATCATCGACATGCGCCGCTACCTGACCATGGGCATGGGCGCGGTGGGCCACGGCTCGCAGGGCGCGCTCAAGAAGATGGGCAGCAAGGGCAACCCCTGGGGCATGAGCAAGCGCGATCGCGCCAAGTGGGCCGATGGCCTCGACGTGCCGCTGTGGGACAAGGACGAGCCGTCCGAATACCTGTACTGGGTCGGCTGCGCCGGCTCGTACGACAACCGCGCCCAGAAGGTCACCAAGTCGGTGACCCGTCTGATGAAGAAGGCCGGCGTCGACTACGCGATCCTGGGCAAGAAGGAGAGCTGCACCGGCGACTCCGCGCGTCGCCTGGGCGATGAGTACCTGTTCCAAGAGATGGCCGAGAAGAACGTCGGCACGCTCAACAAGATGGGCGTCAAGAAGATCGTGACGCACTGCCCGCACTGCTACAACACGCTGAAGAACGAGTACCGGCAGTTCGGCGGCGAGTACGAGGTCATCCACCACTCCGAGCTGCTCAGCAAGCTCATGAGTGAGGGCAAGCTCAAGCCCGACGTCGACGGTGGCAAGCAGAAGATCGTCTATCACGACAGCTGCTACCTGGGTCGCTACAACGAGATCTACGACCCCCAGCGCGACATCATCGATGCCCTGCCGGGCGTGACGCGCGTCGAGTCTTCACGCAACCGCCAGCGCGGCCTGTGCTGCGGCGCCGGTGGCGGTCATATGTGGATGGAGCTCGATATCGGCAAGCGCATGAACTACGTGCGCACCGACGAGCTGCTCGAGACCAAGCCCGACGTGATCGCGGTGGCCTGCAACTTCTGCATGACCATGATCGACGACGGCGTGAAGGCCCGCGGCGCGGAAGACGCCACCGAGGTGGTCGACCTCGCTGAGCTGCTCGACCGCCGCATGAGCTACCCCGAGCCCGAGGCCGAGGCTGCGCCCGAGGCGGCTGTAGAGGCGTGACTGACGCCGCCCCGCCCATCGCCCCACCGCCCGCTGACGCTCCGCTCGCTGACGCCGCTTCCACTGACGCCGCTTCCACTGACGCCGCTTCCACTGACGCCGCTTCCACTGACGCCGCTTCCACTGACGCCGCGCCGGCTCTGCCCCCTGCGCGC
>JBNMOZ010000417.1:0-5765 GCA_051276005.1 Bradymonadia bacterium
CACGATCTCGAAGCCGGCGCGGCTGCTCACGACGAGCGTGTGCCCGTCGAGCGGCCAGCGATCGGCGCGCAGACAGGCGCCGATGACCTTGTCGACGGCGTTGTGGCGCCCGACATCCTCTCGCCCCAGCACCACATGGCCATCGGGGTCGCAGATGACCGCGCCGTGCAGGCCGCCGGTCGCATCGAAGCGCGGTTGCACCAACTTCGAAGCGGCTTGGGCGATCCATTCGACGGGTGGCGCGCGCCGCGTATCTAGCGGTGGCGCCTGCCGAAAGACCGCGTCGATGCTGTCGCGACCACACACCCCACAGCCGGCCAAACTCGGGCGCGCGATGGTGGCCGGCGCCTGGACGCCCGGCGCGAGGCGCACATGCACCAGGTTGTGGGCCTGCGGGCGCGCTGGATCCTGGCAGTGGGCGAGCGCGATCAGGTCGTCGGCGTCGTCGATGACGCCTTCGGTCGCTAGAAAGCCAGCCGCCAGATCGAGATCTTCGCCGGGGGTCCGCATGAGCACGACGTACGGGGCGTCGTCGACATGAATGGCCAGGGGCTCTTCGACGGCGAGGACGTCGGTCGTCGAGTGACCGTCTCGCCAGATCGAGACGGACGCCAGGCCGACGTCGACGCTCACGACAACTCCAGCAGGGCCGCGATATGGATCAGCCGGGCGGTGATCCACTCGGCGCGCTTCTCAGGGAAGTGTCTGCGATACAGGAGGTATTCTGATCGCGCCCGCTCCAGCTTGCCCGCCCGCTCGTACAGCCGGCCCAGGTCGAGGTGGGCGCGCAGGACCGGGGGATGACCCAGCAGCGACTCGCGCAAGTGATGGCGGGCGCGGGCGGGATCGGAATCGACAAAGGTGCGCGCCAGCGCGAAGTGCGCCGGTGCGTAGCTGGGCTGCAGACGCAGCGCGGTGCGCAGGCTGTCCTGGGCGGCGTCGCGCTCGTTCATCTCCAACTCGACCAGCGCGAGCTGGTAGTGCGCCTTGTGGTGGCGCCGATCGATGCGCAGCGCGCGCTCAAGCATGGTGCGCGCCCGTGGATGATCGCCCTGCTCGTAGGCGCAGACGCCCAGCGTATAGACCGCGCGTACGTCGCGGGGCCACTTCTCGACCACCGACTCAAAGCATGTCACCGCGGCGTCGAGGCGCTCGCGTTCGCGCTCAACCACGCCCAGGTTGAAGAGAATGCGCGGCTCATCGGGCACGGCAGAGAGGGCGACGCGATACTCGCGGGCCGCCGCGTCGAGGTAGCCCTCATGGCGGAGCGCATAGCCCAAAGCGAAGCGAAACGTCGGCTCATCGGGGGCGAGGGCGGCGGCGTGGGCGAATCGGGCGCGGGCCTGGCGGTTGAGGCCCTTGGATTGCGCGGCGCGGCCCGCCTGAAAATGCAGCCAGGGCGCTTCAGGTGAGGCTTCGAGTTGATGATGCAGATACAGGATGGCGCGCTCGGTCTCGCCGGCGTCGACGAAGGCGCGGCCCCGCGCACGAATGAACCAGGGTTGCTCACCGAGGAGCGGCGCGAGCACGTCGAGGGTGCGGCCGGTCAGCCGCGCCAAGATGCGCTCGGCGGTGCCGGCTATGACTGACGTCCTCGGGTGCGACGTTTGCGGTCGGCGCGCACGACGACCACGGTGGAGTTGTCTTCACCGCCGCCATTGTTGGCCATTTCGATCAGCGTCCGAGCGATGGCGCGCGGCTTGACCGCCTCGACCACCGAGAGGATCTCGGGATCTTCGACGTGGCCGGTCAGCCCGTCCGAGCACAAGACGAAGACGTCTCCGCGCTGCAGAGGCACAGCCGCGACGTCGACCTTCACATCGCGCTCGAAGCCGATGCTGCGTGTGATGATGTTACGCATCACCGAGACGCGGGCCTGCTCGGGGGTGATGAGGCCGGCCGTGACCTGCTCCTGAACCAGCGAGTGGTCTTCGGTGACCTGTTGAATTTTGCCATCGCGGACCAGGTACGCCCGGCTGTCGCCGACGTGCCCGAACCACGCGAATGAGCCGTACACGAGCATCAACGTGACCGTGCTGCCCATGCCCGTCAGCTCGGGCCGCTCGCGCGCGGTGTCGAAGACCTGAGCACAGGCCTCACGAACTGCGGCGTCGAGCACGAGCGCGACGTTGACCATGCCCTTCGTCCTCGCGGCCTCGGCTTCAGCCTCGGCGAGTCGACGGGCCACGGCTGCGCCGCAGGTCTGCACGGTGATCTTGCTGGCTTCCTGACCGCCGGCGTGCCCGCCCATGCCGTCTGCGACGATCCACAGGGCGTTCTTGGGCACCAGCAGGAACGAATCTTCGTTGGCCTCACGGCGCAATCCGACGTCGGTGTCGCCGTGCGCCGTCAGATCAAAGTCTGGCGCTCGCGTGCGTACCTTGGGCAGGCGTCCGCGGAGCTCTCCTCGATTGGTCTTGTTCATGGCGCCAGTCTGCCTAAGATTCGCGGGAGAATACCGCCGATTGCGTGTTTGCGCAATTTGCGTTTGCATCCCATGCTCACGCTCATGTCTCGGCGGCGTCAGCGCTCGGTCCAAGCAGCGCTGGCAGCAGCACCAGATCGGCGATCACCGCGGTCAACATGGCGGTCGCGCAGAGCAGTCCGAAGTTACGCGTCGGTCCGAAATCCGCGCCCAGCAAGGTCAAGAAGCCGGCGCCGATGATCGCGGTGGTCCAGACCAGCGCGCGGCCCGTGCTGCGCGCCACCGTGCGGGCATCGGCCTGCCAGGCCATCAGCACATGCAGCGTGTCATCGACGGCGATCCCCAGCGCGACGGCGGCCGTCATGCATGTGCCCACGTCGAGGGGAATATCGAGGGCCATCATGACCACGAAGTTGACCGCGATCGGCGCAGCGTTGGGCAGGAGCGCTGCGGCGGCCAGGCGCAGATCGCGCAACGCCACGAGGATCAGCAGCTCGATGAGCAGGGCCGTCAGAAGCAGGCTCGTGGTCAAGGTGCTCAGCAAGCCTCGCTGCGCTTCGAGCAGCAGGCCGTAGTTGCCGGTGACGCTGACGGTGACGCCGGCCAGCGGTTGGGCGGCGGCCTCGACGCCCGTACGAATCGCCGCGAGGCCGGCGTCGTCGAGGGTGGCGATGAGCAGGGTGATGCGCAGCGCCTTGCCGTCGGGGCTGATGAACTGATTCGCGCCGTTCGCCGCGCGCGCTTCCTCGACAATTGGGCCGGCAGGCATGGCGTCGATGCCGCCCGCCCGAACGTTTGCGTCGCGCAGGAGCACGGTCGCGCCCACGATCCGCTGCACGCCGGGCAACGTGGCGAGGGTGTCGGCAAAGGCGTCGACCGCGTCGAGGCGTTCGGGCGTCAGCAGGCTGTTTGCCGCGGTCAGTACGACCTCGACCGTCGAGAGCCCCAGCCCGGTCTCTTCGATGACCTCGTGATCACGTCGCAGCGGATGATCAGCGGCGAAGTAGCGAATCGCGTGGGGGTCGGTCCGCAACGCCGGGAAGGCCGCCACCCCAGCGCCAAGGATCAGCACGCCGATGGTGACAACGACCGCGCGATGGCGCAGCCCAAACCGCACCGCCCATTGCGCCCAGCGATCCGCGGCGCCTTCAGAACGCACATGGGCGTAGCGGCCGACGACGCTCAAGAGGGCCGGCAGGCAGAGCAAAACTGCGCCCAGTCCGCCCAGCAAGCCACCCGCGGCGAGCAGCCCGAACGTCTGGACCGGCCGCAGATCGGCGACGGCGAGGGTCGCAAACCCGACCGCCGTGGTGCCCACCGCCATCGCGATCGCCGGGCCCTTGTGGCGCACGGCATCCCACGGCGCGTCGGTCGCCGATCGCCCGGCCCTGCGTGCGTCCTGCCAAGCGGTCAGCACGTGCATCGCCGAGGCGAGCAACAGCACGAAGACCAGGGGCTGGGCGATGCTGACCACGAGGTTGGAGGGCAGGCCGGTCCAGCCCAACGCGCCCTGGGCCGCGAGCATGGCGAGCCCGACGCAGGGCAGGGTGGCGAGGGAGAGGATGACGCTGCGGGTTGCGACAATCAGCAGGACCACGCAGACCCCGACGAGCAGCGGCAACGACTGGGTTTGCACGGCACGCCCGGCGCGATCGAGGGCCAGGTTCAGCGCCGGGTTGCCAGCGATGCGTACGGTGACGCCCTGGCGCTTCGCGGCGCCTCGGGCTGCCTCCAAGGCGGCGTCTAGCGGTTCGCGGGCGTGGGGCGGGGCGACGCGGCCGAGGGCAAAGATCAACGCCCGCGGTGGCGACAAGCGCAGAATGCTCAGGCGACCGTTGAGCGGGGTGTCGAGGCGCATGCCGGCGACCGTGACGGGGTCGGCCAGCTCTGAATCCAGCAGCACCTCGACCTCGTCTTCGAACACCGTGCCGGGGCCGAGGACATTCTGAATCAGCGGATCGCTGGTGAAGATCGCTTCGAAGGCGCGAGCGTGGCGCAGCATGGCGTCGCGGCTGCCTGAGAGCTGCACCACGTAGACCTCATCGGAGCCGAAGACACGTCGAAACTCGCAATACGCGCGCACACTCGGCCGAGCGGGGTCCAGCCAGCTTGAGACGGAGTTGTCGACCGTCGGCTGCGCCGGCAGCACCCCCAGGCACAGCAGCCCGATGGCCAGCGCCAGGCCGGCGAGGACGCGCAAGTCGGTCATTGGCGGTGTGTCACGAGGTCAGCGCGCGGTAGAGCGCGGCGAGCGCGGCGCCGGCGGCCTGGGGGGTATGTGCTGCTTCAAATCGAGCGCGCCCCACTGCAACACGCCGGGTCGCGTCGGCCGGATCGCGCAGCACCGTATCGATCGCCTTGGCCAGGGCTTCACCGTCGAAGCGCGGCACGCGATGGATGAACGCGTCGTCGGGATCGAGCGCGGCGACGCCGGCGATATCGCTGGCGACGATGGGGCGGCCGCAGGCCATGGCCTCGATGAGGACGCGCGGGCTGCCTTCGGTGTAGCTCGGCAGTACGACCGCGCTCGCGCGCGCCATATGGGCCGGAAGATCGGCGCGCGGCACTGTGCCGACGAGGCGTACGCGCCCGGCGAGGCCGTGGTTGGCGATGGCGCCTTCAACCGCGTCGCGGGCGCCATCGGGCATGGCGCCGACCATGTCGAGGCGCAGGGTCGGCCAGCGGTCGCTCAGGCGCGCGACGGCCTCGATCAGCTCATGCACGCCCTTGTAGCGAAAGACGGACCCAACGAAGAGCAGGGTTGGCGCCGCTGTGCCTTCGCAGGGCGCCATGAGGGCGAACTGCGCGGGGTCGACGCAGTTGGGCAACGCATGCACCCGCTCGACGGGCACACGCCAAGCCTGGGCTGCGGGTTCGCGATGGGCTTCGCCGAAGACGGTGAAGGCATCGGCGAAGCGCGCCATCGTCAGCTCGCCCAGCCGTTGCGCGTGGTAGCGCACCTCTCGCTCGCGCCACTCAACGGGCCACCGGCCGCGCAGATGGGCGCTCCAGTCCCAGGTGCTCGCGAAGTTGCTGGTCAATCGGACAGCACCGGGTGCCGAGGCCCGAGCAGTGCCGAAAGCCGGGAGCATGAAGCCTTGTGTGTCGTGCAAGATGTCTGGGGTGGGCCCGCCGCGCAGGCGCCGCCCCCACAGCCAGCTCAAGAAGAGCGCCTGCAAGTGCTGCCGGCGTAGCGGTTGATGGCGGAGAGGCGTGATCGTGACCGCCGGATGCGCAGGCATGGGCGCCCGCGGCGGGGTGGCGCAGACGATCGTCATCTCTGCGACCTCGGCCGCTGCGGCCTGCAGCATGAGCGCTCGGTCGCGATACCGATCGAGGT
>JBNMOZ010000418.1:0-5753 GCA_051276005.1 Bradymonadia bacterium
AAAGACCACCAAGCGCGCCGCGCCCGCCCCCGCGCCTATCGTGGCCGGAGATCAGGCGAAGCTGCCCCCGGCCGATCGGGTCTTTACGGGCGGTGGCCGCGTCCTCGGCGCGACCCGCGATCGACTTTGGGCCGCGCGCGCCAAGGCCGACGGCGGCTGGACGATCGATTGGGTGGTCCAAGGCCCAGGGGTCGCCCATCGGGTCACCCACATCCACGGCGCGGAGGGGAAGGTCTATGTCGTCGCCTGGGGCGTGGGCCGTGGCTTCCTCAAGGCGCCCCTCGTGCTGATGCGGCACGACGCCGCGAGCGGACAGCGCCAGGAGTTATGGCGGGATGCCGGCCAGCGCAACGAGTCGGCGCACCTGTCGTCTGTCGACCTCAACGCCGATGGCATCCCCGATGTGGCTTTTGCGTACTACGCAAGCAAGTACATGGTGCGCACCCGCCACATGCTGAGCAACCCGGCGGACGCTGGGCCTGGGCCGGGGTCGCTGGTGCAAGAGGGCAAAGACGTGCGGATGGCCTCGAGCCGCGCGTACGGCGACCTGGACGGCGACAAGACGATCGACGAGGTGGTCGGCCGGGTCTATGGCGACGCCAAGGGCGAGCCGGGCGATCTGACGGTGCACTTCGGCAACGGCAAGACCGTCAAGGTGCCCAGCGACCGCGGCATCAAGGCCGTGTGGATCGGCAAGGCCGGCAACGACGCGCGGCCAGCGCTCTACTTCTCCGATGGCTGGGAGTCGAACTACGGCAAGAAGGCCAAGGCGCAGATCAAGCGCGCCACCTTTGGCAAGGGCGCGACGCCGCCCGTCGAAATTGGCAACAGCGCCAAAGAGTTCACCTTCTTCGACATCAGCCCCGCCGACCTCGACGGCGACGGTACGCCCGAGCTGATCGTGCGGGGCAACGAGAACCTGAGCGCCTTCAGCCAGGCGCCCGGTAAGGCCGATGGCGCCTGGACCCGCCGTATGCTGGCTGGCTTGCAGCCCGTCCTCAACACGGCCGTCGGCGAGACCCCCGGCGGCTGGGTCGCCTACATCCCCACCAACCCCCGCGCCCCGAACGTGCCCCTGCGCGTCGTGCCGCTCGCGGCGAAGAAGTAGGACCCTGATGCGCGTCGTCCTGATCGAACCTCGGATTCCCCAGAACACCGGCAGCATCGGGCGCCTCTGCCTGGCCACCGACACCGCGCTGACGCTCGTCAAGCCGCTGTTCAACGTCGATGACAAGGCCGCCAAGCGGGCTGGACTCGACTATTGGCCGCATGTCGATCTGGCGGTCGTCGAAGACTGGCGCACCGCGCTGCCTGATGATGCTTCGGTTTGGCTCTTCACGGCGCATGGCGAGACGGTCTACTACGACGCCGAATTTGGCGCCGATGACCTGCTCGTCTTCGGTGCGGAGGACCTTGGACTGCCCACGGCCGTGCTCGACGCCTTCCCGGCAAAGCGTCGGTTGCGGCTGCCAATGGACGGCGAAAAGGTGCGCAGTCTGAACCTCGCCCAGAGCGTGGCCATCGGTCTGTATGAGGCCCGACGACAGCTGAAGAAACGAGGACGTGTGACTCAAGTCAGCACTGAGAGCGCCGATTGGTTCGCCCAAGCCGACGCCGAGATTTTGGGCGGAGACGCGGCCTGGGCCGAGGGCAACGCCGGCAAAGGCCGAGTCTGCTCGCGCCGCGCGGCCGGCATGGCCATCAAGGGCTGGCTCGCGATGCTGCCCCGCGACGGCTACCGCAAATCGTTCATGCACCACCTCAACGCCTTGGCCGACGACGCGAGCATCTCGGCCATCGACATCCGCGAGGCCGCCGCCCGTCTCTGCGCGCGCAAGCGGCCCGAGGGCGACTACACCATCCCGATCCCCAAGACGCTGCTCCCGATGGACGACGCGCGCCGCATCATGGCGTGGTGCCGAGCGGCGCTTGACCCCGCGCCGGCGGGCTGAGGGCGCGTGCAGACCCCGCCCCCGCACACTCCGCCCACCCACACTCCGCCGGTGCAGACCCAGGGTCTGCAGATTCAGGTGCTCTTCTTCGCCATCGCCCGCGATCGCGCCGGCATGGATGAGGTGACGCTGACGGTGCCTGACGGCGCGACCATCGACGACGCCAAGACCCTGATTGCAAATCGATTCCCGGCGCTTCAACCCATCCTGCCCTACGTGCGCTTCGCGTTGGATGAGGCCTTCGTCGTCGACCTGAGCCAGCCGCTGCGCGCCGGCGCGACGCTGGCGATCATTCCCCCCGTGGCGGGGGGCGCCCCTCGCGAGGCGATCCTCGACGAGCCGCTCGATGCCCGCGCGGTCGAGGCCTTGGTCACCGGCCCCGATCGCGGTGGGCTGGTCACGTTCAGCGGCATCGTGCGCGATCACACCGGCGGCCATGAGGTGACGCGCCTCGAATATGAGAGCTATCGGCCGATGGCGCTCAAGGTCATGGCCGGCATCCGCGCCGAGGTCGAAGCCGCCCACCCCAGCGTGCAGATCGCCTGCTGGCATCGCGTCGGCGTGCTGCCCGTCGGCGAGATCGCCGTGGTGGTCGCCGCCGCGTCGGCGCACCGCGCGCCGGCCTTCGCCGCCTGCCAGATGTATATCGATCGCTTGAAGGAAGACGTGCCGATCTTCAAACGCGAAGTGCGCGGCGACGGCAGCGTCTGGGTGGGCATGGGGCCGTAACAGGGGCCTGAGGCACAGTAGAGGCGCTCAGCGCGCCGCCCCTCAGCGCCGCCTCAGCCCCGCGCGACCTTGTGCGTGAACGCCTTGAGCGACCGCCGGTCGGTCTTGGTCAACGGACCCACGAAGCACGACACGTAGTTCTCCGGTACGAAGATCGCGCGGGCCACCTCGGCGAGCTGCGCGGGCGTCACCGCGTTGATGCGCGCCAGCCATTCCTCGGGCGTCGGCGGCGACTCTTCATACAGATGCGGCGAGCCGTACAGCGCGATCAGCCCGTCATGGGCGTCATACGCCGAGCGAATCGCCCACCCCGCCCGAAACTTGATGCGGTCGAGCTCCTCGCCTGCCGGCGGGTTGTCGATGAGCCCGCGCAGCAGCCCATGCGCCTCGACCACGAACTGCTGCAGCTTGCCCAGGCTGACCAAGGCACCCAACTCGAAGCAGCCCGTGTCGGTGTAATGCTCCCACATGGCCCATTGGTCATAGGCCAGCCCCAGCTCGCCGCCGAGCCGCTCATGCAGGCGCGCCGCGAGGCCGTCGTCGAGGGCGCGGCGCAGCAGGTCGATGGCGGGCGCGGCAGCATCCAGGCGACCCGGGCACCGATACAGCAGCCGCGCGTCGATCTGGCTGCGGCCGTCTTCGACCGTCCTGATCTTCGGCCCCTTGGGCCCGCGCCCCGGGCCGTCAGCCACGGCCATCTCGCCCGTCGGCAGCGCACCGAACGGCGCCATGGCCGCGATCATCTCGTCGACCGGCCGCGGCCCGACGCAGGTGATCACCAGGTTACGCGCACAGTAATGCCGCGCGTGAAACCGCTTGAGGTCATCGACCGTGAAGCGCTCGAGGTTGCGCGGCAGGCCGATGACGCTCTGCCCCAGCGGGCTGTCGGGCCATGCGTCGCGGCGCGACCAGGTGTCGGCGTCGACCAGGTTGCCCCGCTCATCAAGCTCGTCGAGCCCCTCTTCAAGCACAATGGCGCGCTCGGTCTCGAGGTTCGCGAATTTTGGCCGATGCATCAGATCGGCCAGCAGCCCGGCGCTGTCGGCGAGCTGCGCCGGGTCGAGCCAATGGGAGAGCCGCGTCGCGTCGCGGGCCGTCCAGGCCTCAAACGCGGCGCCCATGCCCTCAGCGCGCCGGTTGACCGCCTTGGGATCCGGCTCGCTCGCGCAGCCCTGGAAGATCATGTGCTCGAGCAAGTGGCTCAGGCCGTTGTCTGCGGTCGCTTCGTGGCGCGAGCCGACCCGCACGTCGACGTTGAGCGCGGCCGTGCCCAGATGAGGCTGGCTGATGGCGATGATCCGCGCGCCGTTGGGCAACGTGGCGCGCGCCTGCGTCAAGCGACTGGTATCGATGTTCATGACAACCTTCCTCAAGCCACCCCCGTAGATGGCGCGCCACCATCAAGCCAGACGATTTTTTTGACAAGTCGCAGGTTCAAGGTACCTTCATCCAGCGCGGTGGGTTCAGCAGAGCCCGCCCAAATCTATATCAAGATCATGGAGTTGACCGTGAAGGCGTTCGCGTTTTTTGGAGGAGCCGGTGCGCTCACCGCGATCCTGGCGGGCGGTCCTATCGCCATCGCCATGGGCAACCTGGCGGTGATGGCGTCGTCGGTCTACCTGCTGCACCTGACCACGAACCTTCAAAAGGCCGAGTAGACCCCCGCGATCGACCCCCTCGATCGAGCCCCGCGAACGACCCGGTCCGCCGCCACGAGGCCCGCGCAGCGCTCGACAGCCACGCCTCGATCGCGTAGCGTCCGCCCCCGATGAACCTCACCTTCCAGTCATCAGCGACCATGCAAACGCTCGGTCAACAGAGCATCGGCCTGCAGGACGTAGAGCAGGTGCGCATTCTGCTCGAAGGCGACTCGGTCATCGACTGGCGACAGCTCGCCTTCCGCGACGCTGATGCCTGCACCCACTTCCTGCGCTTGGCCGGCTTTGAGGCCGACGACCCCCGCGACGCCGCGTGGCTCAAAGGCATCCATACCGAAGCGCTGCGCTACCTCGACACCAGCCTCAAGCACCGCCTCGGCGACGCTGTGAGACCGCTCAAAGACATGCGCGATCTGCTGCTGATGGCCAGCCGCCCGGGGCCGGGGACCAGTCAGAGCGACGCGTGCCTGCTGCTCAAGACGATGCATGTCATTCACCATGCGTCGGGTCGCGAGCTGCTCTACCTGCTGCCGGTCGCGCGCAGCGAGCTGTTTCGGCGCGTCGAATCGCGGGTCTACGAGACCGTCGACTTGATGAAGCAATCGGGTGTGCGCGTGGTCGAATTCGCCGCGAGCCGCAAATCGCGGGAGTCGGTCTATACCAAGCTGCTCGCGCGCACCGACAACCTCGCCGCCGAGATCCACGACCGGCTGCGATTTCGTCTGGTGACCGAGAGCCCCGACGACCTGTTCGAGGCGGCGGTGTGTCTGACCCATGCGCTCGTGCCGTTCAATTACATCTTGCCCGGCGAGTCGCGAAACGACCTGATCGATCTCGAGGCGACCCTGTCGGCCGACCCCCGGTTGCGAGAGCTCACCGGTCTGCTGCAGCAGCTGCCCGGGCTCAACGATCGGGGTCAGCAGGTCAACCGGTTCTCCTCGGACGGCTTCCGGGTCATCAACTTCGTCGCCGACTTCCCGGTGCGCGTGGACGACCTGATCGGCGAAGCACCGCTCGTCGAACCGCGCCATGGGCGAGCGGTTTTCTTGTTGGCTGAGTTTCAGCTGCTCGATCAAGAGACCGCGCGGCGCAACGAGACGGGCGAGAACCGCCACAGCTTGTACAAGGCCCGACAGGTCGAGCGCGTCATCGAACGCCTCAACGGCATGGCGCGCAGCCTATAGCCGCGGACGCGAGCCTGACCTCGGGCGTCGCGGCAAACGGTGTGAGAAACGTGCCAAGACGTGTCGGTCCGGGTATGCTGCCGCGTCCACCCCGCACCCCCCACTCGGCCTGATACGGCGGTCATGCAGCCCCAGCGCTTCGGAAAATACCTGCTGCTCGACCGCATCAGCGTCGGCGGCATGGCCGAGGTCTTCAAGGCCCGGCTCTTCGGGGTCGAGGGGTTCGCACG
>JBNMOZ010000419.1:0-5751 GCA_051276005.1 Bradymonadia bacterium
TTGCAGATCAAACGCAGCCGCGCCGCCATTGACCAGCTCGACGAACTCGCGATCTCGGTCGCTGCCGTCGGGGTTGGGCAGCGCCTCGTTGATGCGCACCGACACAAGCAGCGACGCACAGGGATCAACGGCCTCGCCGTCGTACGACGGGTGCAACTCGGCCACCTCAAGCACGCGGCAGAACTCTTCGAGGAAGGGGGTCGCGAAGTCGGCGCCGTGCAGCACCACCAGGTTCTCGTCGTTGTATCGCGTGGCCGACTTCGACCAGTTGAACGAGCCGCTGATGACCACCGGTTCGGATTGCGTCGCCACGTCGATGATCATCGACTTGTGGTGCAGCTTGCCGCCCGCGAAGCCGATCGAGTTGCGGTTGCCGTCGATGTAGACCGGCACCCCGGCCTCGGCCAAGCGCTCGTCGATGCTGTAGCGTCCGCGGCCCTGGCTCTCATCGAACACCCCGACCACCTCGACGCCGGCCTCGTGCAAGGCGATCAGGTCGTCGGCGAGGTTGACGTCGGTGAACGCGAAGATCATGAAATACAGGCGTGTATCTGCGGTCGCGACCACGCGGCGCAGCGCCTGAATCGGATCATCCTGCGGGCTAAAATACACCTCGATGTCGGACGCACCCAGGGTCGTCGACTGCCCGATGCCGAGGGCCTCCTTCTTTCGCCCGAAGAGGATCTCGTCATACATCTGCTGAAACTCGGCCGCGTAGATGTCGGCCAAGTCTTCGCTGTCATAGCGGATGTTGTGGTTGTTGTTCCGCAGGATGCCGTTCTGCGAGTAGTTCATCGAGCCGCTGAAGACCCAGCGCGCGTCGATGATGACGAACTTGTTGTGCATGATGCGGTCGAGCGGCCGCCGCACCACCAGCTCGATGCCCACCGCCGCCAACGCCTCATAGCCCGAGTCGTCGAGCTCGTCGCCGTCGCCAACGAAGCGCACCTGCACGCCTCGCGCATGCGCCGCCACCGCAGCTTCGATGATGTTGGGGCGCTTGAACTCGTACAGGCACAGGTCGATCGAGAACTGGGCGGCGTCGATGGCCGCGACGACCGCGTCGTCGACCTCGGGGTCCTCGCCCATGTCGCGCACCACGCCGGGCCGCGTGAAGTGAATCTCGGCCAGACCACCGGCCGCCCGCGCGGGATAGCGGGCCTCAGCCACAAATGGCGGCGCCGTCGGGGCGCCTTCTTCAGCGCCCGGCGTCGCGACGCCCCCGGGCACTGCGCCGGGCTCACAGGCGGTCAGGGCGCCCCCAGCAAGTAGGAGAAAGGTGAATCGGTTTATGTACATGCGAGCGGTCATTGTACGATCTCCATGTCCAACTCGAAGGATCCCGACTCCGCGGCATCAAAGCCGTCGATCACCAGATACAGCGTCGCAGGCTCGGGGCCGCCCACGAATTCGAGGTACTCGACGCCCGCATAGCTCGTGTTGTCGACGCATTGCACCGCCGTCGGCGCGCAGTCTTCGAGCAGATAGATCACCGGGTCGAAGTCGTTCGCATAGACCCAGAAGCGCACTGTCTCCGACGCCCCCAGCTCAATGCGGAACACCCCATCGTATCCGTCAGCCTGACCGCATTGCGGGGGCGTATCGATGGTCTGATCGACCAGAAGCGTCAGGCTGTTGTAGGTGCCGGGCCGCAGCGGCGGGTCGTCCTGAGCGCCGGCGCAATCGTTGGCGGGCTCGCGGTACGCCACCAGCAACGCACCCTCGTCGAGCAGCGCCATGTCACCGCCGGCCAAGCTCACCTCGATGGGTATCCACCGCGACAGCAGCTCGTCGGGCACGGGCGCCGAGAACTGGAGCAGTTGCGGATCAACGATATCGATCTCGTCGATCACCACGCCGTCGAAAGTGACCTGCGTGGTCTCATCGAAGGCGCCCGCGGTTGCATGCACGTCGAAGACCGGGATCGACCCCGCACCGACCACCTGAGGATCGATGATCAACGGCTCGGCCGGCAATATCTGCACGTCCAAGATGTAGCCGGACGGCGTCCGATCTTGCACCATCGCGTTGCCCTGCCGCCGCTCATCGATGACCAGCAGATGCGACTCGTCCTCAAACGCCTGGTAGACGAGCCGCGTCGTCTCAAAGGCCGATGAGCGCGTGTAGCAATAGTCGACGGGGCTGAAGTCATCGCAGTCGTCGATCAGATACAGCCCGTACAGGCTCGTGGAGTCGATCACCCGCGCGATCAATATCTCGCCGGCCCGCAGCTCGATGGGCATCGCCTGATCGGCGCCTTCATGCGGGCGCTGCAAGCAGTCTTCGACGTCATAGGCCGAGTCGGTCAGGCCCGCCAGCGAGCCACGATAGGTGCCAGGCTGCAGCGCCGGCTCCTCTTCGGCGTCGTAGCACTCCCCCGCCATGGGCAACTCGTCGGCGACGAACAGGGTGTCGATGAGCGCCACGCGCACCACGCCATCAGCTTGGATGGACACAGGCCGCGAGCCCAGGATCGCGTCGTCGGCGACCGCGACTTGCAGGCGCAAGATGTGTCCCGACTGGTCGATCTCCTGGGTCAGCACGATGATCCCGGGGCCCAGATCGACCGTTGTGTTCTCGGCGAGCACGCCGTCCCACCAGGCGACCTTGAGGGCCACGACGGCGCCGCGATCGACCACGCGAGGCGTGACCGTCGCCGGGCCGACCGGCTCGGGCAGCAACACCTGGCGGGCGTGCGTGCTGACCTGAATCGTGCCGGCCTCAGTCGCCACCTGCGAGACGCGGCGCCGAATGATCGAGATGGCGTCGACGGCTGACTTCGACAGGTCCAACCGCGCCAGCGCGTCGCCCAAGTCGATCTGGCCCAGCGCGTCGTCGAGATGCAGCGCGACCCCATCAAACTCGGTCTCGGCGACCACCAACACGGTGTCATCGGGATCGGCAGACGGCGCCCAGCTCAGCGTCAGCGGCACCCCATAGCGCAGGGGCATGATCTCGCCAATGTTGTGGCTGGTGATCACCAACGGCTCAGGCATCGACACCGCGCCGGGCAAGGTCATCTCGGGCACGTCAGCGCCACCGGCGATGTACAAATCGAGGGGGGCCTCAGCGTAGCGTTCGGCGAAGTAGACCCCGTCGTCGACCAGGCTCTCGTACAGCCACGCCGCGTCAGACTCGATGGTCTCGTCATGCGCGTTGAGCACCAGATCGTCGCCAATGAGCACCGCGTTGCCCGCGTCGAGGAAGTCGAAGTCGCTCAAGCCTTCGATGCCCAGATCGGGCGCCAGCTGCGTGAACTCGCCCACGTCGGCGACCTCAAAGGCGCCAACCGCGATGCCGACGGTGCTGAGGTTGAACGAGAACAGATAGCCCAGCGGGTTTTGCAGATTCAACTCAAGCAGCGCGGGCGAGAAGACCGCCTGCGCGTAGATCTCGTCGTCGACGAAGTTCGAATCGGCCTGCCATCGGCTGATGACGACCTCACCGATCGGCGGCCCAAGATCAGGCGGCGACCCGACGTCGGGCGGATCCATATCCGGCACCGCCTGGTCGAGGAGACCCTCATCGATCCCGGCATCGTCAGCCGCGTCAGGCGGATCGGCCCGCATATCGGTGCGCCCGGCGTCTGCCTGGACATCGGCATCTACACCAACATCCAGAGAGACGGCCAAGCCGTCGCAGGCGCCACATACAGTGGCCAACAAGACCGCCGCGAGGGGCGATCTGACGTGAGATTTTTTCATGACAGTACGCTCTGGCAAGATGAGCCGTGCACCATAGAGGCGCGGGCTGCACGCGCGTCAACCGGATAGCCCTGCGATTTCTGACTCTGGTGGGTCAGAAACCAGCCCGTCTCACCCACCCGCCGCATGCGATCCAGCGGTCAACTGTCGGCGCGCACCTCATCGAGTTGCCACATCACGTGCAGCAACACGCCGTCGGTCGGCAGCACGACGTTGCCCGGGCCGCCCTCATGCGTCGCGTCGATGAGCCTGAAGCTGCCCTTGCTCCACTGCACGATGGCGGTGATCACGCTGAAGATCTGCTCCTTGATGATAGAATCGAGCTGCGTCTGAGTGACGAGCCCGGTCGATACCATCAAGGCCCCCAGCGGCCGGTCATGGTTTTCGCCGCGATTGTGTTCGATCCACTCGCCGATCTGCGGGCGCTTGGCCCACTCATGGCGGACGATGCGATCGATCAGGTTGTCCGTTTCCGAACAACTCGCGCTCACCAAATAGCCATTGTCGAGGCGCACATCGGCGACGCCATCCCGCGCTGACAACAGCAGCCTGCCGGTGGTGTTGTTTGTGCGCGCGAACTCGAGGACCTGGGTGACGGGCACCCGCTCAAGTGCGCCCGACAAGATGATCTCTTCGCCGTCGACAGGTCCGGTAAATTGCTCCGCCGCCACGACACATGGGGCGGTCAGCGCATCCAAGAAGCGGCGCGCCTGCAACCGAACCTGGCTCTCGCCGGCCAGCGCGATCGCCCGGTGGGCGTTGGCGCGCGCGGCGTCCATGCGATGCAGCCGATGCATCACGATGGCAAGCAACAGGTGCGCATCCGCGTTCTCGGGCATCCGTAGAGTCAGCGCCGCGAAAGAGTCGGCGGCCGCCTCGTACCGAACCGCACCGAAGAGAATCGCCCCTCGGTTGCGCTCGATGATCGGCTGATCCGGCCGCAGTTCGTGCGCCTCGTCGAGGTAGGCCAAGGCCGCGTCGACGTTGCCCAGCTCGGCCTGGGCCGATGCCATGTTGAGCAACACCTCAGGCGACTGCGGCCAATCGGCGCGCAAGCCCTCCAGCAAGATCACAGACGCCTCGACGGTCTCATGCCGCGCGACGCAGGCGCTCAGCCGCAGCCGAATGTCGAGCCGGTCGGGGGCCGCCTGCGCCGCCATCCGAATCGACCGCATCGCCAACTTCCCTTCACCAGCAGCCGAGGCCGCCTCAGCCAGCTCGAACGCCAAGCCAACATCGTCGGGGTTGTCCGTCCAGAGTGCCTCGAAGACCCGGGCGGCCAAGGTGGCCTTTTGGTTCGCGAAGAGCGCACGGCCCAGTAGCCGACGAAGCTCGGTGTCTTGCGGCGCCAAGTCGCTGGCCCGCGAGAACGCTTTGCAAGCCTGTTCAAGGCGATTGAAGCGCAGCGCGAAGCGCCCAAGAGCGGCGTGCCCGTCGGCCGAATCAGGGCTCAGCTGCGCCGCAAATTTGTAGCCGTCCAACGCCAAGTCGGTGTGCCCGGCGCGATGGAGCAGATCAGACGCCGCAATCACCTGCTCACCGTCGCCGGCACACCCGGCCGCGGTCTCTGCTGCGATTCGGGCGGCCTCGACGTCACCCTCGTCGAGGCACAGCGCAGCCAGCCGCGACCATGTCAGCGAGTCGTTTGGCGTGCGGCGCAGTTTGCGCCTGAGTCGAGCTTGCGTCATGTCAGCCGCCTGCGCTTGGCCGTCCCCTGCGGGCGGCCATTTGCGCCGGGCAACCCACCCATCGGTCGCCCGGTGGTCATTGCGCCCCACCCCCCGGGAATTCAACGCGCATCGCCGGAGGCTGTGCGGTCGCCGCCGATGACTCTGGCGCTGCCCAAACAGCCACGACCTCGGCGCGGCCCGCCTGCACCCGCACCGTGCGGCGCGTCAGAATCTTGCCCGTGCCCGGTACTCGCAACTCGACCACATGGTCGCCCACCGCGAGTCGCAGTGTCGTCGGCGCCTGGTTGCGCATCAAGACGCCGTCGACCAGCACCAACGCGGGCTGGGCGCTCGAAATACGCACGGTGCCCTTGGCC
>JBNMOZ010000420.1:0-5706 GCA_051276005.1 Bradymonadia bacterium
TCCACCGGATCTTCAATGGTGATGATCTTGCGCCGCTCGGTGCGGTGAATCTCGGCGAGGATCGCGTTGAGCGTCGTCGTCTTGCCCACCCCCGTAGGCCCCGTGACCAGCACCAGCCCGCCCTGTGGGCGCTTGGCCAGCTCGATAATCAGCGGCGGCACACCCAGGCTCTCGACCGAAGGGATCTTCTTGAAGCCCAGCCGAATCGACGCCTCCATGCGGCCCAAATGACTGTAGATGCTCACCCGGAAGATGCCCATGCCGGGCGGACACCACGAGAACGACAGCCGCTTGTTCGACAGCCACTGGCTGCGTTGCCGGGTGTCGAGGATCTCGTTGAGCGCCTGGGTCAACACGCGCTCAGAGATCGCGGCGTGAGGCGCGATGATGATCTCGCCGTTGATGCGAAACACTGGGGGGTTGTCGGTCGTGAGGTGGATGTCGCTGGCGCTCGCCTGAATCGCGTCCCGCAGAATCGTCAGCAGCAGCCGGGGATCGCCCGTATCGATATCGCTCATTCGGCGAAGGCCGAGAGCACAGCCTCGAGTCCCCGCAACGCGACGATCTCGTCGTCATCGAGGACGCCATCGACGGCCACCAGGGCCTGTGCCGCCGCGCGGGTCTCTTCGACACGCTGCGCGATGACGCTCATGCGGGGCGGGTCAGTCTCTCGACCCGCAACGGCTTCTGCCGAGATGTGCCGGATCAACGCCTCGGGCACACCGTCGGCGTGGGCGCGCGCCTCGATGAACGCCTGCTCGACCGGGGCCACCTCGCCATCGGCCGCCGCCAGACGCCAGAGCAGCTTCATCAGCTCGACTGCATATTCTTCTGCCATACGTCGATGTTCGGATCTGACGCACGCCGGGTCAAGCGTCACCAACAGCATGCCCTCGGCGGATCGTGACCGACGGCTCCGATTCGCCTACGCTGCTGGCATGCTACGTCTGCTCCCCGACTCGATCCGCCGCGCCGCCTTGCCCCTGCTCAGCCTGGCTGTTCTCAGCCTGACCGTGCTCGCGCTCGGCGGCTGCAAGGCTGACCCCTTCGTCGTGCACGTGACCTTCCCCGAAGCTGCGGGCCTCAAACCGGGCGACAACGTCGCTATGCGCGGCTTGGCCATCGGGCAGGTGCTGGGCATCGACATCGACGGCGCTGGGGTCAAGGTCTCGCTTGAGGTCGCGCCCAAGTACCAAAGTCACCTCGACGACAAGGCGCTCTTCTCTATCGAGGAGGAGAAGCTCGTGACGGGCAAACGCCGCGTCGCCGTCGTGCCGGGCGCCGGCGACGCACTATTATCGGGCGCCACCGTCGCGGGCCACGCCCTGCCAACGGACATGATCAACCGCGCTGAGGGTGCCCTGAAGCGCTCGGTCGATCACGCCGAGAGCGCGCTGGATCGCACCGTCGCGCAGGCGGAGAACACCGCGAAGAGCCTCGGCAAGGCCGTGCTCAACCCCGACACGTTGCCGCCCCGCACCGCCGGCGGCACGATCGATCTCGATCAGCCCCGCCACTTCAAGGTGCGCCTGCTCTCGGTGCACGCCCATCCGACCAGCGCCGACGGCAAGGATTGGGACTCGATGGGCGATCCCGAGCTCATCGCGCAGGTCTGGGTGGGCGATCGTCAAGTGCTGCTGGTCGAAGGCAAGGACGCGCTCAAGCAGGACTTCGATTCGGCGCTCAGCGAGCCGTTCGACCTGACCGACAAGACGGTCATCCGCGTGAAGATCCTCGACAAGGACGTGGGCTATAACGACGAGATCGGGGTGATCAGCCTGCAGCCGACGCTCGCTGACGCCAAGGCCGAACGCGTCTTCCGGCTCGCGGCGGGCCGGGTCGCCGAGCTGCGCCTGACCATCGAGACCTTCGATCCCACCGCGGCGCCGCCCGAGGCCCCCGCCAGCGACGGCCCGGCGACCCAGAAGCCCGGCGACTGACGCGCCTTAGGCCTTCTTGCGCTTCACCCGCGGCTCGAGCAGGCCCAACTGGGCCATCGCGGGCACCATCGTCAGGTCGAGGATCACCGCGGCGATGAGCGTCGCCGGCAAGATCAGCCCCAGGGTCTGCAGCCCCAAATAGCCTGAGAACAACGTCGCCGAGAAGCCCGCGACCAGAATGATGCTGGTGCGCACGATGCCATGCCCCGCTTCGAGGATCGCCGCGCGTGTCGCGGCCTCGCGCTGTAGACCCCGCTGGCGTTCGAGCCGATAGCGCGCCAAGAAGTGGATGGTGTCGTCGACCGCGATGCCCACACAGATCGTCAGATAGATGAGCGTGTCGGCGTCGACCTGCGGCAAAGCCAGCCACACAACCGCCACCCCGATCGCCACCGGCAGCAGGTTGGGCAGCACGCTGAGCAGGCCCACCCGAATTGAGCCGAACAGCACGCTCATCAACAACGCGATGAGCGCCAGCGCCCCCGCCAGACCCATCAACGCGTTTGAGACGATCACGGGCCCTGCACGCGCCGCCAGCATGCCGACGCCGGTGACATGAATCGTCGCCGTCTTCGGCAGCAGGCGCGCGCCCATCGCCTCGATCTCGTCGGCGACCTCCAGGGCCATCTCGGCGCTGAGGTTGCGGCTGCGCGCCGTGATACGCAGGTGCTGGTGGCTGGGATCGAGCAGCGTATCGACGGCGCCGCCGGCCGAGCCGAACAAGAGCAGGTACTCCGCGATCGTCTTGCCCTTCGGCATGGGCGCGTCGACGGCGAGCTCGGGCGCGATGATCTCATGAAGGCGCCCCAGGATCGTGCCGATGGAGCGCGTCAACGCGATCTCGGGCTTCGCCTCGATCGCCTGCTGCAGCTGCCAGATCGCCGCGAGCGCCCCGGCCTGCTTGATCCCGTCTGGGGCGCCCAGATCGATGACGACCTCGAGTTGGCCGCTGCCGTCGAGCGCCTTCTCGACGACGTCTTTTGCGACGCGCAGCGGGTGGTCGGTGGGCAGCTTCTGCGCCAGATCGTTCTGCACCCGCACCTGGGCGACCACGCCGATGACGCCGATCGTCAGCAGCACACAGACGCCCAAGACGGCCTTGGGGTGCGGCGCGAGCGTGTCGGCGAGCCAGCCGAGGAGTCGGTTCAACCGGCCGTGCGCGATCGAGTCCGCGTGTCCAGCGCCCGTCGGCACCGCGCGGGTAAACGACAGCAGCACCGGGGTGAGCAGGAACGCGATGGCGAAGGCCGAGAGCACGCCCAGGGCCGCGAAGGTGCCCAGCTCGCGGGCATGCGGCAGCGGCAGCAGGATCATCGATCCGAAGCCGATCAGCGTGGTCAGGCTCGTCAGCGTGCAGGCGGCGCCGACATCGCGAAACGACACCCGAATCGCATCATCGCGCGACAGCCCGCGGGCCAACTCATGGCGAAACTGGGTCACCAGGTGCACGGCGTCCGACATGCCAACGACGAGCACCATGATGGGCGCGACGCTCGTGATGATGGTCAACCGCCCAAAGATCAGGCCGCCCGCGCCCACCGCCCAGACCACGGCCGGCGCCACGCAGATCATCGGCAAGAGCACGTCGATGGGGCGCCTCAGCACAATGATCAGCGCGAGCAGGATCATGCCCGCGCAGATGGGCAGGTAGATCTTGACGGTCTTCTGCGACTCGACCAGCAGGCTGCCAAAGAGCGCTGGAAATCCGGTGATGTGCACCACGTCGCCCGCATAGCCCGCGTGCGTCGCGAGGGTGTGAAACTCGTACGCGACGAGCTGCTTGGCCACCTCGATGGCCCGCGCCTTGCCCCCCGGGAACGTGAGCTGCCGCGCGCCCCCTGGTAAGCGCTCGATCTGCGGTTTGACGTAGGCCGCGACGGCCTCCCGCTCCCACTCGTCGTCGTCGCTGGGCACCAGCGTGACGGCGATGAGCGCGGTGCGCGTGTCGGCGCTGATCAGGTTGCCGACGATCAGATCATCGCCCAGCACCTGCGCCCGAATCTTCTCGGCCGCCGCCGGCTCGTACTCGTCATAAAACGGGCTGATGGCCAGCCCACCCGCGTCGCCGCGGCGCACCCAATTGGCGCGCGTCAACCCGATGACCCGCTCTACGAGCGCGTGCTCTTCGAGCTTGAGCGCCAGACCTTCCAGGCGCGCCAGCCCGTCGGTGGTGAAGTGATCGTCGGCTACGACCGCCACGAAGACCACCTCGTCGCCGCCGAAGCGCGCGCGGGTCTCTTCGTAGATCTTCAAGTCTGCGTTGCGCGGCAAGATGTCACGCAGAGACGTGAGGACGGGCAGCGTGCTCAGCGTCCACCCGAAGATGCCGGTGACGCCGAGCACCACGACGAGCACGATGATTCGATGACGCAGCACCCAGCGGGCGAACGCATCGAAGGCCCGCTGCTGCAGAGTCGTCGGCGCGGGCGTCGGCGCAGGCGTCGGCGCAGGCGTCGGCGCAGGCGTCGGCGTACTCATGGGCCACCCTTCGCGGCCGCGCGGGCGGCGTCCTTGTCTTCGTGACGCACCCCAAACAGCAGCCCACGTTCGAGCCGTGCCCGCTGTGCCTCGTAGAAGTCTTCAAGGAATACACGCACCTGCACGTCCCACTGGCTGCGTGGCCAGTCCACGCGCGTCTTGATCTTCTCGCAGACCATGTCGAACGTCGCGTCGTCGACCATCGTCTCGCCGCGCAGCAGCTCTTCGAGCACCTGCAACTCGTAGTTGCCGTAATGCGCGAGCTGCTCGTCGGTGAACGTGTAGCGCATCGAGCGTCGGCGCTTGGCGCTCAAGTCGTCGAGCAGCGTCGTGTTGGGCACCCGCACCACCCGCGTACCTGCGATCAGGTCGCCCACCCGCAAATTGTCTCGATTGAGCAGCGGCATCAGCATCAGTACGAGGCACCAGAGCGTTGCGATCAGTCCAACCCAACCGCTGGCGCCCGGCACGAGGGCGTCGGGCTTGAAGATGGCGATGAGCGGCAGGAAGACCTCGATCTCGCGGGTGAAGTTACGCGCGAAGATCGCGCCGGCCGACAGGGGCCCACCGCGCCCATCGATGACCCGAATCTTCTGGCTGCGCTTGCCGGGCGTCGCGCCCATCCACACGATCTCGAAGAACGAGAAGTAGAAGGTGCGCAGCACAAAGTGCACCAGCATGAAGAAGCCGACGAAGCCGCCGCCGGCCATCATGCCCAGCAAGCCGATGACCACGGTGATCGCGATGATGATCGACCAGTCGATCAAGAACGCCGTGGCCCGGCTGCCGACCGAGGCGAGGGTGAACGTCAGCTCGATGCCTTCGGGCGTCATGATCGCGCGTTGGGCGCTCGGGTCGGTGCGCACCAGGCTCATGGGTGCCTCCGTGCGCGCCGTTGACGTCCAAACCAGCCGAAGTAGGCGATCCACGCCGCCGTCATGCTCAACGCGACCCAGTATCGCGTCGGCGTGTCGTTGACCATCTGCCGGAAGATGCCCTCGATGAGCGCCGCGATGAAGAACATGATCACCGCGAACACGACGATGCCGGCGGCCTCTCGGCCGCGCTCCCGCAGGTTGCCCAAGCGCGTCAACCGGCCGGGGAAGAGCACCGACTGCGCCAGCACCAGACCGGCCGCGCCGCAGACGACCACCGCGCCCAACTCGGTCACGCCGTGCGGCAACAACCAGCCCCACAGGTCAACCGACAGGCCGCGGCTGTGATAGAGGGCCGCGAAGGCGCCCAGGCTCAACCCGTTGTAGAAGAGGAGGAAGAAAACGGGCATCCC
>JBNMOZ010000421.1:0-5706 GCA_051276005.1 Bradymonadia bacterium
CAGCGCTCCGACGTGTATTCGCTCGGCGCGGTGCTCTACGAGATCCTGACTTATCGACCGCCGTTTCGCGGGCGCAACTTTCGCCAGATCCTCGCCCAGGTGCTGACCCGCCCGCCGTTGCGCCCGAGTCAGCGCGCGCCGGCGAATAATGTGCCCATCCGGCTCGAAGAGATCTGCCTGAAGTGCCTGGCCAAGCAGCCCGAAGAGCGCTACCAGTCGGTGGCCGATCTCATCGTCGATCTGGAGCACTACCTGGCCGGCGTCGAAGACCTCGACCGGCGCATTCGGCTGTCCGAGGTCAAACTCGAAGAGGGCCTCGATCGCGTTCGCGACTACACCCGCAGCCGGGCGCAGGTCTCGGCGCTGCGCGATGAGCTGGTGCAGCTTGAGTGGTCCGTTCAGGGCCACGAGCCGGTCGATGCGAAGCGCGCGCTCTGGTCGAAGCAGGCCGAGCACGCCGAGCACAGAGCGCAAACGCAGCAGCACTTCAGCCACGCGATTCAGGCGTTGATGGCCAGCATTGGCTTCAACCTCGACAACGACGAAGCCGCGAACGAGCTGGCGCGCTTGTACTGGTTTCGGCTGCGCGAGGCCGAGCGGGGCGATGACGACGACGCGATCATCTACTACCGCGGGCTGGTCGAGGCCTATAACCGTGGCCTACTGGACGAGCAGATCAAGGCCGAGGGTCGCATCATCATTCGCAGCGTACCGGCCGAGGCCACGGTCACGGCCAGCCAGTACGTCGAAGTAGACCTGCAGCTTCAGCCGCTGATGGAAGAAGACCTGGGCCACACGCCGCTCAACAACATCCCGCTCAACCAGGGCGCGTGGCTGTTGACGCTGCGCAGCCCGGGCATGCGCGACGTGCTCTACCCGGTGCGTATCGACCGCGGCGAGGTCTGCGACGTGGCGTGCCGGTTCTTCACCGACGCGCAAATCGGCCAGCACTTCCTGTATGTGCCCGGCGGGGCGTTCATCATGGGGGGCGACGACGCCTGCAGCTCGGCGCGACATCGGCGCGTGGTGCAGGTCGACGACGTGTTCATCGCGCGGTATCCGGTCACCTGCGGCGAATATCTGGCGTTCCTGCGCGACATCGACGCGTCCGATCCTGCTCAGGCCGTGGCCCGCGCGCCGCGTCTGAATGCAACCTCGGGCCCCCTGTGGATTCGCGACGATCACGGCAACCTCGCGATGCCGGCGACCGACACCGAGGGGCTCAACTGGGACGTCTACTGGCCCATCTTCGCGATCAGCTTCGAAGACGCCCAGGCCTACTGCCGGTGGTACGCCCAGCGCACGGGGGAGGCGGTCAGGCTGCCCACCGAGGCGGAGTGGGAGAAGGCCGCGCGCGGCACAGACGGGCGGCTGTACCCCTGGGGCAACCGGTTCGACGCGACGTTCTGCAAGATGGCCGCGTCGAGGGCTGGCGCGACGTTGCCCGAGCGGGTGGGCAGCTTCGCGTCCGACGTCTCACCGTATGGTCTGTACGACGTCGCAGGCCTCATCGCGGAGTACGTCGACAGCCCGTTCGGCGTCGATGAGACGGTGCGGGTGACCAAGGGCGGCGACTACGCCACGCAATCCGACGTGGCTTGCAGAGTCACCCATCGCAAGGCGGTGCTGCGGCATACGGCGAGCCAGCGACGGGGGTTTCGCATCGTGAAGGAGCCGCCTGTACAGCAAAGCATGGGCGCGCGAAGAATGGTGCGACCGCGCTTCGACTGAGGCGTCGTCACCCGCAAACCGTGCTCGCAGGTTGCGTTGGGTGTCGATCAGTAACGTGACCGGCTCGTCATTGAGCAGCGCGGCGCCGTCACCCGCAAGCCGTGCTCAGAAGTTGCGTTGGGTGTCGATCAGTACCGTGACCGGCCCGTCATTGAGCAGCGCGACGTCCATGTGCGCGCCAAACACGCCGGTGGGGCACCGTAACCCCGCCTCCTGCACAGCCTTGACGAAGCGATCGAAGAGCGGCTTGGCGAGCGCCGGATCCTCCGCCCCGTAGAACGATGGGCGGCGGCCCTTGCGGCAGTCGCCCAGCAGCGTGAACTGACTCACGGCGAGCACTGCGCCCCCGATCTGCGCGACGTCGTGGTTCATCTTGCCCTCGGCGTCGGCGAAGATCCGCAGGCCGCAGACCTTCTTCGCCAGCGCGATCGCGTCGGCCTCGGTGTCGCCCTTCGCGGCGCCCACCAGCACCAGCAGGCCGGCATCGATGGCGCCGGTGATCTCGCCGGCTACCGTCACCGATGCGTGTCGGACTCTCTGCACCACTGCGCGCATGCGCTCATCTCCGATCTGTGCGCGATCATCCGCCGCTCAACTGCCAATCTTCTCTATGATATGGTAGAGCGATGAACTGCGCCGATTCGTTTTCGGGCCGGGAGCCGTGTTCGTTTCAGGAGAACAAAACCAGATGGCCGACCAGAACCGCAAGACGCTCCACAGCTACTACTGCCGTGATTACTTGTGGGAGCTGTTCGAGGTCATGACGCGCGACCTCGGCTGCTCCATGGACTACCTCATCAATGAGGCCATGCGGCACTACGCACGCAGTCGCAACTACAGCCTCGCACAGGCAAACCGCCAGGCCGACCCGCAGGTGGTCTCGCCGTACCAGGGCGGGCAGCCGCCGCAGTACGCGCCCCCGCAGGACGCGAACCGCCGACCGCCACCACCGCTGCCCGACGCCGATCCGGTCTCGCGCCGTCCCGGTCCGCCCGCAGCAGCGCCAGGGCGCCCGACGCTCTTTCTGCTGTTCAATGGCCAGCGGCACCGCATCGACAAAGACAAGTTCGTCATTGGGCGTGGCAGCCAGGTGACCGACCTGACGATTCGCGACGGGAACATCTCGCGCAAGCACACGGCCGTGATCTTCCGCGGGGGCAGCTGGTTCGTGAAGGACCTCGACAGCACCAACGGCATCGAGTTCAACGGCAAGCGCATCGAGCATAAGCGCATCGAAGAGGGCGACACCTTCTACCTCTGCGACTACGAGCTGCGCTTCACGTATCGCTAGCGTCTTGACGTATCGCCAGCGTCTTGACGTATCGCCAGCGTCTTGACGTATCGCCAGCGTCCTTACGTATCGCCAGCGTCCTGACGTATCGCCAGCTTCACCGGTCGCCGGGTCAGCCGGTCGGCTCTGGCGGCGTTGCCTCGTCGGTCGACGGTTCGCTCGTCCCGGCATCCACCCCACTGCTCTTCGGCATCAGCAGCGTCCGCATCGGAAACGGGATCGTGACGTCTTCCTCACGGAAGCGCGCGTCGATGTCGAGGTACAGATCGCTGCGCAGGCCGGGCAGGGTGCGCAGGCGGCGCGTCCACACATGCAACTCGAAGTTGATCGACGAGTCGCCGAAGCCGATCATCTCGACCCGCGGGCCAGGCCAGCCGAGCACGTCGGCGTGGGCGCGGCCGACTTCGATCAGAATTCGAGTGACCTGCTGCAGATCGCTGCCGTAGGCGACGCCGACGCTCACCTGGGTGCGCAGTCGCTCGTTATGCCCCAGCGTCCAGTTGATGACCTTGCCGGTCACGAACTCGGAGTTGGGCACCACCACGGTGACCGCGTCGCGCGTCTCGATGGTGGTCGCGCGGGCGCGGATCTCTTTGACCTCGCCCACCATGTCGCCCACCTGAATGTAGTCGCCGCGGCGAAATGGCCTCTCGATCAAGATGATGAAGCCGCTGATGAAATTGCTGGCGATGTTCTGCAGTCCAAAACCAATACCAATGCCCAGCACACCGAAGACGGCGGCGAGGGCGGCGAGCGGGATGCCGGCGCTCGACAGGCCGAAGATGATGCCCAGCAGGATGATCAGATAGCGCGCCAGGGTGCCGACCACATCGCGCACGCCGCGCTGCACCGCGAAGTGATCGAGCAGGCCTTCGCTGAGGAAGCTCTGAAACAGCCGCGCCAGCCAAAGCCCGCCAACGATCCACATGAGGATGCTGAAGATCGACCAGATCGAGACCGGGTTGTCGGCGACCGTCATCATGGGGTGGGTGATCCACCCCAGCCAGGTCGACCATTGCACCGGGTGGGCCCAGACGTATTCGACCGTCAACGCCGACGCGGCGAACCACAGGCTGCCCGCCAACCCCAGGTACAGCACCAGCCCGATCGTGCCGCGCACCCTCGCCAGGCGCGCCTTCCAAGTCAGCTTGGCCGGCTCACCGGTCTTGCTCCGGTTGGGCGCAGGCTCCTCTTCGCTGGGCGGCCGTGCCAGGCGGTGGGTGATGCGCCCGATCCAGCGGGTGGCGAATCCGACGAGCCCCAGGAGCAGCAGCGAGACGACCGCGCGCCACAGGTACCACCAGGCGTTTCGGTCGTTCTGCGCCTGCTTGGACAGGTGAAACCGCGCGACGCGCGCGAGGCGCTCCTGGGCGTCGAGCACCCACTCATGGCGCATGCACAGATCGGCCAACGCAGCATGACTCTCGAGCATGCGCGTCTTGCGGTCGGCCGCGGCGGCATCCACGACCGCCGCGCCTTGAATGGCGCTGCGGCCGCGCCGCCAGCCGTCGCAGCGGATCAGCAGGTCGCGCTTACGCGCTCTGCCATCGGCTTCGGTGAGCAAAGGGTCGAATCGATTGACGAACTCGCCGGGTGGCGTGCGTCCGCTGAGGATGTCGTTGAGGGTCTTGGCGATGCCATGCCGCAGCTCGTCTCGCGACAACTCGGCGCGGTGAAAGCGGATGCGCTCGCTGAGGGCAGCGCGCTCGATTCGCAGCGCTCTGATGGTGCTGATGGGGCTGGGGTCTGCCTCGCCGAGATCGGCGCTGGGCTCGGCCAGCCGGAGCGTCTCAAGGGCCTCTTGACCCTCGATGATACGGGCGGTGGCGTCGGCCTGGGTCTTGGTGAGGGCCTCGGCCGCGAGGTGACCATCGTCGACGGTGATGCGCAGGCGCCGCAGGCCGCTGAGCAATGCGGTCTCGCGCTGCGCGAAGGTGCGCTCGGCGGTCATCTTCTCAACGGCGCGCGCCGCATTGACGGCTTTGTCGGCTTGTCGCGCCGACTCGATGATGGGGCCGCGAATGGCGCCCAACTCGCGCAGCATTCGGGTGCGCTCGTCGCGCAGCGCGTTGGCGCGGGCGAGGGATGTCTCAAACGCGGCCGCTGGGCTGATCGCGGCCGGCGGTTGAGTCGTCGGCAGGCGTGACGCAGGCGCGCGTTCGACGGTGTCATCGACGGGGTCGTTCTCGGCCCGCTGTCGAGCGAGCGATCGCTCGATGTCTGCGTGATGCGCGTTCACTGCCAGCCGCTCGACCTGGGCCAGGCTGACGCGGCGGGTGGAGGCCTCGGCGACTTTGGCCTTGTCGATGTCGAACTGTTCGAGCAGCGCCTGGCCGTCGGTGATGGCCTGGCCGAGCTGGACGCGCTCTTCCCATTGATGGTGCAGGAGCGTCTCGTAGCGATGGCGGGCGAGGTCGATGGTCTCGAGCAGATCGTCAAGCGCGCGCAGCTCGGCCGGATGCACGCCCGGCACCAGATAGCCCTCGAGCGCCTCGTCTTCGCGCACCTCGAGCACGGGCAGCAGCTGCGCATTGGGGTCGAGCGGTGCGCCGGCGTCCGAGGCCTGCGCGTCCCCGACGCCCGCATCGGTGACCTCGGCGTCGGGTGCTGTGCTGGGATCGGTCGCAGCGCCGGCGTCGGGTGTGGCGCCAAAGTCGGGCGCAGCGCCGGCATCAGGCGGGGTT
>JBNMOZ010000422.1:0-5703 GCA_051276005.1 Bradymonadia bacterium
TTATGCGCGCCACGCGAGCATCCCCGCCTTTGCAGATCCCCCCAAGGAGCCGTCATGGCCGATCGATTTCTGTCTGGCGTCCAGCCCTCGGGCGAGTTGCACCTGGGCAATTACTTCGGCGCGATGCGCGCACACATCGCCAACCAAGACGATGCGTATTATTTCATCGCGGACTATCACGCGCTCACGTCGCTGCGTGACGCGCCTACGCTGCGGCACAACGTCAAGCACGTCGCCGCGGCCTACTTGGCGCTGGGCCTCGACCCCGAGCGCGCGGTGCTCTATCGGCAGTCCGATGTGCCCGAGGTCACCGAGCTGATGTGGTTGCTGTCGACCGTGACCGGCATGGGACTGCTTGAGCGCGCGCATTCGTACAAAGACAAGGTCAACAACGGCATCAAGCCCACGATGGGCCTGTTTACGTATCCGGTCTTGATGGCCGCCGACATCCTCGCCTTCGACAGCGACGTGGTGCCGGTGGGCAGCGACCAGCTGCAGCATCTCGAGATGACCCGCGATATGGCCACGTCGTTCAACGCCGTCTACGGTGACGTCTTCAAGCTGCCGCGTTTCGTTCTGGGTACGCCGGTGCCGGTGCCGGGCGTCGATGGCCGCAAGATGTCGAAGAGCTACGACAACACCATCCCGATCTTCCTGCGCGGCAAGGCCCTCAAGTCGAAGGTCATGGGCATCAAGACCGACTCGACGCCCCTGCAAGATCCAAAGGATCCCAGCACCTGCGGCGTCTTCGCGCTCTACTCACTCCTCGCGGACGCACAGCAGATCGAACAAATGAAGGTCAACTACGCCGGCGGTGGTTACGGCTACGGCCACGCCAAGAAGGCGCTCCTTGAGCTGATCAAGGCGCACTTCGAGGGTGCATACGTGCGGTATGACGCGCTGATGGCCGATGAGAAGATGTTGGATGAGATTCTGTTGGCTGGCGCCGCGAAGGCCCGGGCACAGGCGCGGGCCGTGCTCAACCGAGCCCGATTGGCCTGCGGCCTGGACTGAGTCGGCGGACGGCCCCCAGAGCGAAGGGTGGCCGGCCTGTCCGCCCTCGATCAACGCTCCAACCTGATCAGCGTTCGAAGTGGAAGCAGTCGATGGGCGCGTCGAGGCCCAAGTGCACCGACGAGCGATAGCCCGCCGCGTCCCCGGCCACCTGGCACGGGATCTCGCTGTCGAACTCAAGATGGCAATCAACCAGCTGGAAGTCGCTGATCTGCCGGTGCTTATAGGTGCCGCGCCAGAGCTGCGGCAGGTGACTGACCGCGCGCATGGCGCCCATGTTGATCAGGCGCAGGTGGAACATGCCGTCGGTCTTGTCGGCGTAGGGCATGATCTTGAACTTGAAGCCGTAGTTGGGCGTGGTGCCCGCGCAGAGCATGCGGGTCGGGCCGTCGAAGACCGTCTCGCCAGGGGCGAAGCGCTGCGCGACTTTGCCGTTCTCGAGGCGGAAGCCAATGCTGTTGCCGTTGACCACCCGTACGTTCCACGACGGGCGCTTGAGCATCAGCGCAGGCACTGACTTGCCGACGCCGGCGATCAGGTAGCCCGCTGCGCTCTTAAACAGGGCGCGCGTCAGGGCGAACCGCTCGGCCGCCATGCGCATCTGATGGTAATCATTCAGAATCAGGGCATCCCACCCGAAGCCGCAGAACGTGGTCCGCAGGCCGCCGTCCATGCGCAGCAGGTCGACCGGGCGCGTGGTGCCGGTCTCGAAGCGGGTCAGGTCGGTGGCGTAGTTGCGGGCGCCCAGGAAGTCGGCGACCGCGTTGCCGGTGCCCAGCTTGAGCACGCCGAAGCGCGGGCGAGGGCCGCCGGTCTGATCGACGCGGGCGAGCACCTCTTGGATCGTATTCATCACCGTGCCATCACCGCCGCCGGTGATGACGGTGCCGTAGCCCGAGTCGACCACCCGGCGGGTGACGAAGCGGGCCTGCTCGAGGCTCTCGGTGAAGAAGACGTCGGCGTCGGGGGCGGCGTTGATGACGGATCGGCGAACACGCTCGGTCACACGCTTTGCGTTCTTGTTGAGGATGATCGCCGAACGCGAGGCGCGACCCGGCAGGTCGTGAATCTGTTGATTGTTACGCTGCGGGTTGAGCATGGCGATCTCCTCAAATCTGCGACACCCAAGGACTCAGCAAGGGCTGTGCCAAACCTGACGCGGTGCGTCAAAGCCTGCGTCATCGGGCATTCGCGTCATAGAGGTGCGAAGCGTGCTTCGCGCTTTGGGCGTCGGGTGCGTTGAGAGGGTTGCACTTCAACGCGGGCCAAGAGGCCCACCAAAGGCCCGCCAAATCGGCGCGTGCACGTCGTGGTTGCACGGTCGAGGCCGCCCCGGTAGACACTCCGCCATGCGCTCATCTGTCTTGTCGGTGGCTGTGGTTGGCGCCGGTCGGTGGGGCGCGCTGCACGCGGCCAAGCTGCACACGCTGCCCGACGTGCGGATCGCTGCGATCGTCGATCCCGATCGTACCCGCGCGGCTCGATTGGCCGATCGGGTCGGCGCGGTGCCCCATGCCGACTTGAGCACCGTGCACGCGGTGGCGGCAGCGACCATCGCGGTGCCCCACGCGGCGCTGGCACAGACGGCCCATACGGCATTGCGCCGGGGCATGCATGTGCTCGTCGAGAAGCCGCTCGCGTTGACCGTTGACGATGCGCAACATCTTGTCTCAACTGCGAAAAGTGTCGGATGTATGCTCAAGGTTGGCTTCCTTGAGCGCTTCAACACCGCCGTCGCAGACTGGCGCCCCGACGACTTCCTGATCGCGCGGCGCGTCGGCCCCAGGCCCGCGGCCGATCTGACCCTCGACTGGCTCGTGCACGATCTCGATCTGGCGCATTGGTTGCTCGGCCCGCACCTGCGGGTGCAGCGCGCCGAGGTGGGGGTTGATGGCGTGCGGGTCGCGCTGGCCGGGGCGTCGGGGCGCGCCCGCCTGACCGCTCAAGTCGGGGCACCCGTGCGACGCCGGGTCCGCGACGCGCGGGGCTGCCGCAATCTGGTTGGGGCAGGGGACGCGCTGGGCGCGCAGATGCGGGCGTTCATCACCAGCATCGAGGGCCCGCTGGATCCACGGCTCGCCGATGGCGTCGACGCGGTCCGGGCCTTGGAGCGCGTCGCTGAGATTCGCCAACTGACGACCCGATGATCGACCCAAGGCGCAACGCGTGAGCACCATCCTGGCCGTCGCGGGGGAGGCCTCCGCTGATGCGTTGCTCGCGCCGGTCGTGCGGCGGCTTGTGGCCCAGGGCCATACCGTGCGCGGCCTGGGCGGCGACGCGTCGATTCGTGCCGGACTGCAGCCAATCGCCCATGCGCGCGACGTCGCGGGCCATGGCCTCGTCGAGGCGGCGCGGGTCGTCCCTGCCACCATCCGCGCGCTGCGGCGATTGCGCGCGCAGCCGGCAGACGCGGCGCTGATCGTCGATTGCCCCGAGATCGGGCGGCGATTGCTTCGGACCGCGCAGTACCCCGTCGCTTGGGTCGCGCCACCCCAAGCCTGGGCGTGGCGGCCCTGGCGCGCGCAGGCCCTTCAACAGGCGGCCTGGGTCGGGTGTCTGTTCGCTTTCGCTCGCGATTGGTATCGGGCCCGCGATGTCGAGGCCGAGTGGATTGGTCACCCGCTCGCGGACGCGCAGCCACCACCCCCGGTCGATGCGCCTGTTGTCGCCCTGCTGCCTGGCAGCCGTCAGAGCGCGGTTGAGTCGTTGCTGCCGGTCATGCTCGGGGCGCTCGCGACGCTGGGCCTGCCGGGAATCCTGCCGGTCGCCTCAACGGTCGATCGGGGGCGCATCGCGCGCATCGTCGCGGCGAGCGGGTTGCCGGTTCGGCTGGTCGACGACGCGAGCCTCGCGCTGGCACAGGCACGGATTTGTTTGGCGGGGGCGGGGACCGCGACCCTGCAATCGGCCCTCGCGCTGCGGCCCTGCGTGATCCTGGCGCGCATGCATCCGGTGACGGCGGCGGTGGCGCGGCGGCTGGTGCGCGTGGACGCCGTCGGCCTGCCCAACCTGATCCTTGGGCGTCGCGCTCTGCCCGAGTGCGTGCAGGACGCGTGCACCCCCGATGCCGTGGCGCACGCTGCGCGCCGGCTGTTGAGTGGAGACTGGCAGGCGACCCTCGAGGCGGTGCGCGCGCAGACGCATCGCGCGGGCGGCGCCGATCGGGTCACTGCGGCAATGAACCGGGTGCTGACTCAGGGCTGACCGAGCCTGGGCTGGCTGACGCTGGGCGAACGCCGTCTGGCGCCGGGGCGGTGGGAGACAGCGAATCATCGCTCGTCGTGCACATCGCGACCATGACAGCGACGAGCAGCACCGCGCTGAGCACCAGTTGGATCTTCGGATTAAAGGTGAACATGGCGTGTCCTCACGCAAGGTGGCTTGTCGCCGAGGTCGGCGGGGGCCTAGGATGCCCGCCGATCGACCCCAACACCCCCGCAGGATGCCATGCCCAAGCCGTTGATTGTCATCCCCACCTATAACGAGCTCGACAACCTGCCGACCTTGCTCGATCAGGTGCATGAGGCGCTGCCCGAGGCGCATGTGCTCATAGTCGATGACGGCTCGCCCGACGGCACCGGCGCCTTGGCCGACACCCGCGCCGCTGCCGACGATCGCGTGCACGTCATGCATCGCGCCGGCAAGCAGGGCCTGGGCACGGCGTACATCGCGGGCTTTCGGTGGGCGCTCGAGCGCGACTACACCCATGTCTTCGAGATGGACGCCGACTTCAGCCATGAGCCGCGCATGCTGCCGATCTTGTTGGCGGCGACCGACGCCGCCGACTTCGCCCTTGGCAGCCGCTGGGTCAAGGGTGGCGGCACCGTCAACTGGCCGCTCAAGCGCCGAATGCTGAGTCGTGGCGGGAGCCTGTATGCGCGCACCGTGCTGGGGCTGTCAGTCCGCGACCTGACCGGCGGCTTCAAGTGCTTCACCCGCAAGGTCCTCGAAGGCATCGATCTCGATGGCATCCACGCCAAGGGCTACGGCTTCCAGGTCGAGCTGACTTACCGCGCCGTGCGGGCGGGCTTTAAGCCCGTTGAGGTGCCGATTCGCTTCGCCGACCGGGTCGCCGGAGAGTCCAAGATGTCGGGCAGCATCTTCGCCGAGGCATTGACCTTGGTCTGGAAGCTGCGCCTGGGCCTTGTTTGACGCGCCTCGCCTTCGGGGCTGCACCTGATGGGCTGCGCCTGATGGGTCGCGTCTGATCGAGTGGCGCCCCGATCGCAGGACGCTGGGCTGGTTTCTCCTCGCCTGGGGCCTGCAGGGGGTGGCTGCCTGGGGCACGCCGCTGCTGGCCGACGAAGCCTATTATCTCGCTTGGTCTCGCGACCTCGCCCTTGGATATCTCGACCACCCGCCGGGGATCGCCTGGTGGATTGCGGCTGCTGGCGGTCATCCGCGGCTGCTGGGCTGGCTGTGTGTGCCCGTCTTGGCCGCCTCCATAGTTGGCGCGGCCCGCGCCTGGGGGATCGTCGAGTCTCGACTTTGGCTGTGGGTGGCTTGGACGCCGCTGGGCATGACCCTCGGGCTGATCGCGACGCCCGATGTGCCCTGTTTGGTGGCATGGAGCCTCGCGCTCTGGGCGGTGGCGGCGCGGCGCCCGATCAGCGTGGGCGTCTGCCTGGCGGCCGCGCTCTGGAGCAAGTCAACCGCCGTCGTCGCCGTGCCGGGCCTGCTTTGGGTCAT
>JBNMOZ010000423.1:0-5696 GCA_051276005.1 Bradymonadia bacterium
GCCCAGCTCGCCCTGCGTCAGGCCGGTGACGTGGGCGTCCGTCTCGAGAAAGCTGATGAAAGTGACGGGGTTATTGGGCGCATCGGCCGACAGCAGCGAGCGAAAGCTCAGCCGGCCGTCCACCTCGACCGGCGTGGCGTGGACCCGGTCAGGCGCGGTCAGGCCGCCCGCGGACATGGTCAGCGCGAGCAGCAGCCGCCTCACCGCTGACCTCCGGCCTCACAGGTGCCGCAGGCTGAGCCCGGGCGCGCGCGGCGGAAGTCGAGGGTGGTGTGACAGGTCTCGCAGTTGTTCACGCCGTTGGGGCACTGGTCGGTGTGGTCGCAGTTGGTGCCCGCGGTGCGCTGGAACGTGTCGGTGTGGCAGAAGTCGCAGGTGCTCGGCAGCCCGCCAAACACGCGCCCGGGGTGGCAGTCGTTGCACTTGACGAACCGATGCGCGCCCGACAGCCGAAAGCCCGTCTGGGTGTGCAGGAACGTGCTCGGCAGGAACTGCTCTTGGGTGTGGCAGTCGGCGCAGAGCGGCCCCAGGCTGCCGAAGTGCGGATCGCGGTGGCAGTTGACGCATTCGGGGCCGGTGCCCGACAGCTGCTTCTCGCGGTTCGCGCCGTGGCAGTCCTCGCAGGGCAGCACGCTGTGCACGCCCTCGAGGCGCTGGGCCCCAAAGTCATGGGCGATCGATCGGTTGGTCGTCCAATCCTCAGCGGTGTGGCAGCGCGCGCAGTCGGCGCCCTTGCTGCCTTTGTGCACGTCGACGTGGCAGGCCTCGCACTCCTGGGGCAGGCCCTTGTAGTCATTATTTGTGTGGCACTTGGCGCAGGCCACGTCGCGGTGCTTGCCCAGCAGCGCGTAGTCGCTCTGGGTGTCGTGATCGAACTGCTCTTTGTTCCACGCCGCGGGGGTGTGGCAGTCCTCGCACTTGGGCTTGGGCTGCTTGGCCGTCTCGAACTGCGGCGTGTGGAAGTTGGTGTGGCAGTTGTTGCAGGTCGCCTCGATGGGGCGGTAATGCCCGTCGAGGTGGCAGCCGGCGCAGTCGACGTCGACGTGCTTTCCGGCCAGCTGGAACCGCGCCACCGTATGATCAAAGACCGGGATCTCCCAGCGCTCTGAGCTCTTGTGGCAGTCCTCGCAGGCCCGCTCCTCGAACTGGTTTTGGTGCACGTCGCGGTGACACCAGTCGCAATCCTGGGGCGTGTCGACCTGGGTCTCGGTGCCGTTGGGGTGGCAGCGATAGCAGGGCTGATCGGAGTGCCGGCCCTCGAGCGGGAAGCCGGTGATCCCGTGATCGAAGCGGGTCTTCTTCCAGTCGTCTGGGGAGTGGCAGTTGGCGCAGGGCCGGCCCTTGAACGTCTCGCCGTGCGGGTTGTCGTCTTGGTGGCAGCCCGCGCATTCCAACTCGAGCGGCTTGTACTTGCCGCCCGGATGGCAGCTCGCGCAGTTGACCTTGCGGTGCTTGCCACGCAGGGGAAACCGACTCATCGAGTCGTGGTTGAACTTGAGGCGCTTGAAGCTGCTCTCCTGGTGGCATTTCGAGCAGGGCGTGCCGCGGAACTGCCCGCTGTGCGTGTCTTTATGGCAACCCGCGCAGTCGGTGGTGCGCGGCTTCCAGCGCTTCCAGTCGTGGCACTCGGCGCATTCGACCTTCTTGTGCTTGCCGCGTATCGGCCAACCGGTCGCGCTGTGGTTGAAGCTGCGCGCGTCCTTCCACTTCGTGGTGACGTGGCACTCGTCGCAGATGTGGTTCTTGAAGATGCCCGGCGGGTGCGGATCCTGGTGACAGGTCTTGCAGCTCTGCACCGCGATGGGGCCGAAGTTGCGCTTCTTGAGGTGGCACTTCGCGCAGTCGACCTGCTTGTGCTTGCCGGTGCGCGGAAACCGCGTCTCCTTCTCGTGGTTGAAGCGCAGGTTCGCGTTGATCTGCGGCCAGCCGTAGGGCGTGTGGCAGCGATCGCAGCGCGCAAGATCGGTCTTCTTGGCGCGGCCGTGGTACTCGCCGTGGCAGTCGGCGCACTTGGTCGACGCGCCCAGGTAGCTGTCGCGCCCGGTCTTGGGGCGCTTCGCGGTGTGGCAGTTTCGGCATTGCACGGCCTCGTGCTTGCCCACCAACGGCCAGCCGGTCTTGTCGTGTTTGAAGCTCTTCTTCTTTAGCCCGGTGACGTCATAGCTGCGCCCGCGGTGCTCGCGATGGCAGCTGTAGCACTTCTGCCCTTGGGTGGCGCGGCCGTGAAAGCCCTGGTTGCCTCGCACGCGGCGATCGATGTCGAGGTGGCAGGTGCGGCACTTCGTATCGGGCAGGTCGCCCGCCACGTGGCAGCTGTCGCACTTCGCGTCGTTGTCGAGGTGGGCGTGCGGCTTGGACAAAGGCGGCGCCGCATGCACGCTCGACAGCGCGCCCAGCAGGCAGCTGAGCAGGCCAAACAGAAGAATGATACGCGCCAAGAACCGCATGCGACGACGAGTATACGTCACGCGCGCATGGTGTACATCAACGACAGCACCACATGCGCCGTCAGGGCGATGAACATGAAGTTGCTCGACCACACATGCACAACGCGGTAGCGCCGTAACACTCTGGTCATGAAGGCGAAACGTCGCGTGGAACGCTCCAGCCGGGCCTTCTGCTTCATCAGGGTGATGACCCCCGCAGAGTTGCCCTCGATCTTCTGGCCCAGCTCGGCCTCCATCGCCTCGATGGCCCGCGCCTGCCGACGGTCCTCACCGATCAGCTTGAAGATGCCCGACATGACGCGACCCCGGCCGGCGTCGTCGGCGCGGGTGGGCATCTCGGCGGCGGCCTCGGCCACGGTCTTGTTGGTCAACGCGTCGAGCCGCATGATCATCGTCTGGCCGTGATCGCGGTTCTTGAACTTGCTCGAGATCGCCTGGTTGACCGCCTTGATGCGCGTCACCACCTGATCGAGGGCGAGCTGATCGCCCGCCGCGGTGCGCGGGATCAAGAAGACGACCCAGCGCCCAACGATGCCCGTCAGCACTGCAGCCGCCATTAGGCCGAACGTCAGCACGGCGACCCACTCTTGCAGCACGAAGGCGGTGTGAAAGAACCCGTAGATCGCCCCCAGGATGCCCAGCCAGATGTGGCTCTCCATCCACGCCTGCACGCTGCCAAACCGCGGCGCCCAGCGCTTGCCGAAGCGATACAGCTGGGTCGCGAGGCAGCAGGCGCCGCCGATATAGCCCAGCGAGTGGCCGAATAACGCGCTCGCCTTGAGCGGGAAGTACGGGTCGAGATCGGTCTCTAGCAGGCCCCAGGTGTGGAACAAGTGGCCAAACGCGAGCGACGGCCAATACAGCCGGCCGAAGCACTCCCAGAACAGGAACAGCACGTTGAGCAGCACGAAGGCGAGCCACAACGGGCGGGTGCTCTTCACCGGGACGTTCTCTGGCGAGACGATCTCACCGAAGCCGGGCGCGTCGTGCACCGAGAACTGCTTCCAATGGGTGAACAGGTCGATGCCGTTGACCTGGAACATCGCGCCGGTGGGGCAGGCGGTGATGCAGGCCTTGTCGGCGTAGCCGGTGCAGTTGTCGCACTTCTGGGCGATGTTGATGCCGATGGCGTCGGGGCTGCGATCGGGGAAGTACTTTTTGACGTCCAGATCGGCCAGCGAGTGCATGCGGATCGCGCCGTAGCTGCAGCCCTTCGCGCACATGGTGCAGCCGGTGCAGTCGTCGGCGATGATGATCTCTTTGGTCTCGGCGTCGCGGCTGATGTGCCCGAACTTGCACTTGTCCATGCACTCGGGGACCACGCAGTTGTGGCAGTTCTGCGGGATCTCGGTGATGCCGTACTTGACCTCGCTGGCGCCCAGCCGGTCGGTGCCGTGCCGGTCACGACAGGCGTCGTAGCAGGCGTCGCACTCGATGCAGATGTCCATCCGCTTGATCTTGATGCGGCCGGCGAACGTGAGGCGCTCTTTGACGAAGAAGGTGGCGATGTCTTTGCGAAAGGCGTTGTCGAAGTAGTCGCTCTGCCGCTGGGTGACCGGTTGCACCGCGGCCATGAACCGGTCGCGAAAGCCGGTGTCCTGGCTCATCAAGAAGTTGATGTCGCGATAGGTCAGCTGCAGCGCGCGCACCGGGCACATCGTGGTCAGCTTGACGGCCAGCGTGTCGTCGCGGGCGAAGAGCTTCTGCACGAAGACCTCGCCCACCGAGAGGTAGTTGACGATCTCCTCACCGGTGCGCGCGCGGCGCGTGACGTTGACGTCGCCGAAGAGCATCACGAAGACCGGCGAGTCGTCGTCGGCCATCAGCTTGCCGGCCCAGAGATCTTCTCCACGCGGCAGGTCGTGGTGTTTGACCCGCTTCGCCATCTGCGCCCGCAGATGCTCGCTGAGCCCCGCGAAGAGCGGCACCCCGGCGAGCAGCGCCGCGTCGACGACCAGCTCGGGCGCGGCCTTGCCCCGACGTCGCCGACGGGCGCCGCTCTTGGGGGCGGCCTTGCGGACGCGTGATCGGGATGGGGCAGGCGGGGCGGGCGCGCTCAAACGATCCTCCAGGCAAGGCAGGCGAAAGCCAAGGATGAGGGGTTTGGGGGTGCGCTGCAACTTGAACAAGCCGCAGCGGGCTGCGCGGTCAGCGGTTTGGATGTTCGTGAGTCCTTCGCGTCTGGTTGCGTTTACACTCCACCCAACAAGCAGCGCCCAAGCGAGGACCAGCATGAAACGACAGCACGCAACGGCAGCAATCGTGTGGGCCTTGGCGCTCGCCTTGTCCTTCGCAGGCTGCACCTCGGACGGACCGACGCCCGCATCGGGAGACGTCGGCACACCGGGAGACGCGGCCGTCGACGCGTTCGACGCCGCAGCCGATATGTCGCTCGTCGTCGATCGGGGCGCGGTGGATCGGGGCGCGGTCGACCAGGGCGCGGTGGATCGGGGCGCGGTGGATCGGGGCGCGGTCGATCAGGGCGCGGTCGATGAGGGCGCGGTCGACCAGGGCACGGTCGATCAGGACGTCGCACCCGACGCTGACGTCGACATGGCTGCCTGCGCCGATGGCGCCGAGCGCCCGTGCGACGACTGCCCCGACACCGCCCAACTCTGCGCCGACGGTCAGTGGCAGCCCTGCGCCGGCCCCGCCGAGACCTGCAACGGGGTCGACGACGACTGCGACGGACAGATCGACGAGGACCACGCCGCGGTGCAGACCACCTGCGGCGTCGGTCAATGCGCGCGGGTCGGTGAAACCGTGTGCGTCGCCGGTCAGATCGCCGACGACTGCGCGCCCGGTGCGCCCGTCGCCGAGGCCTGCGACGGGCTCGACAATGACTGCGACGGCGCGCTCGACAACGGCCTTCTCGACGAAGACTGGTTCTTGGATCCCGACGGCGACGGGGCCTACGGGCCGGCTGTCGCTGCCATCCAGCCGAGCTGCACGGCCTGGCGCGACGCAGGCGCCATCGAGAGCGGCCTCTTCCTGATCGACCCCGACGGTGACGCGGGCGATCCAGCCCTCAGCGTCTACTGCGACATGGCGAGCGATGGCGGCGGCTGGACCCGCGTCTTTCACCACGACATCGCCGGCGGCTACTGGGGCGGCCCCGACGAGAGCGTCGAGCGCGCCGTCGACGATCCGCGGGCGCTGCGCTACTCGATCCTTTCGCGCCTCGAGGCCCTGCGCTCGACGGATGGCAACCTCGACCTGCGCATCACCTGGCCCGACAGCGGGATCCCA
>JBNMOZ010000424.1:0-5674 GCA_051276005.1 Bradymonadia bacterium
TGTCGACCTGGACGGCGACGGCGATCTCGACTTGCTCATCGGGCAATTCGATGCGCCTCTACTCGTATTCATGAATGATAACGGCACCTTCCAAGAGAATGGCGCCGCGATGGGCCTCGCGATCCAGGCGGCGACGACCGGCCTCGCCTTCGCCGACTACGATCATGACGGCGACCTCGATCTGTACCTGGTGACCTACCGGCGCACCCCGCCCGCCGACTTCAAGGGCAACCCGGTGCGCGAGAACGGCGTGCTCATGCCGCCCAAACATCATCGCGAGTACGTCGCGCTGATGAACAAGCCTGGCCAAGGCGTGGTGATCGTCAACGCGGGCCAGCCCGACCGGCTCTTGCGCAACGACGGCGGCAAATTTGTCGACGTCACCGACGCGGCGGGCATCGGCACCCACTACGAGATGGGGCTCTCGGCGCGGTTCTGGGACTACAACGCCGACGGCTGGCCGGACCTGTACGTGGCCAACGACTTCTTCGGCGCCGATCGGCTCTACCGCAACCAGAACGGCACCTTCGTCGAGGTCACCGAGGCCGCGTTGCCGCATACGCCCTGGTTCAGCATGGGCGCCGACGCGGGCGACATCGACAACGACGGCCGGCTCGACTTCTTCGCGGCCGATATGGCGGGCACGAACCACTTCAAGCAGAAGCTCTCCATGGGCGACATGGACGATGACGGCTGGTTCCTCGAGTCGGCGACGCCCCGCCAATACATGCGCAACGCGGTCTACCTCAACACCGGCACCGAGCGCTTCATGGAGGTCGCCAAGCTCACCGGCTTGGCCAGCACCGACTGGACCTGGACGCCGCGCTTCGTCGACCTCGACCAGGACGGCAAGCTCGACCTGTTCGCGACCAACGGCATGACCCGCGACTACTCCGACAGCGACGTGCGCATGCGGCTCAAGCTCAAGGATCGCTGGCAGTCTTTCGACATCGACTACTGGCGTAATCAGCCGCCCCGCGCCGAGCCCAACCTCGCCTACAAGAACCTCGGCGACTTGAGCTTTCAGTCGGTGGGCGACGACTGGGGCCTGGGCGGCAACTCGGTGAGCTTCGGCATGGCGGTGGCCGATTTGGACGGCGACGGCGACCCAGACTTGGTGGTCAACGACTTCGAGGCGCCGCCCCGGCTGTATCGCAACGAGACCACCGGCATGAACGCCATCAAGGTCCGGCTGATTGCCCCCGGCAACCCCTGGGGCATCGGCGCCCGGGTCGAGGGGCGCGCGGGCGACAAGATCTTCACGCGCGACGTTGCGCTCAGCGGCGGCTTCATGTCGGCCAACGAGCCGATCGTGCTCATGGGGCTGGGCGGGGTCAGCGCCCTCGACTCGCTCACGGTCACCTGGCCCGACGGCACCGTTGAGACGCACACCGACAACATCTCCGCCAACCAGCTCTACACCGTGCGCCAGCAGGGCAAGGCCACGCCCAAGCCGCCGACGGCGCGGCCGAGCTTGCTGACCCGCCCGCAGGTAGCCAATCAGCAGGCCGCCAATCAGCAGACCCATCGCGATCACCCATTCGACGACTTCAAGGTCCAGTCGCTGCTGCCCAACAAGCTGTCGGCGCTGGGTCCTGGGCTCGCGTGGATGTCCGCGGACGGCGCCGCCAAACCCGCGCAGTTCTTGAGCGGCGGATCCGGCGCGCCCGGCGCGATCAACAGCGCGCCTTTGCCGGGCGATCCCACCGCCGATGAGCAGGGCGCGGTCTTCTTCGACGTCGACAGCGACGGCGATCTCGACGTGTACGTGGCCGCGGGCAGCGTCGAGAAGCGCCCCGGCGCTGAGATGTACCGCGACCGCCTGTATATGAACGATGGCGGGGCGTGGCGCCTTGAATTGCAGCCCGGCACCGACAGCAGCGGGCACGTCGCCGCGGTCGACTTCGATCGCGACGGCGACGTGGATCTCTTCGTCGGCGGGCGGGTCGTACCGGGCGCTTGGCCGACCGCCCCCAACAGCCGTATCCTTCGTAATGACAAGGGGAAGCTGGTCGACGTGACCGACGCGATCGCCCCCGGCCTCAGGGCCGCCGGCATGGTCACCAGCGCCATCTGGACCGACGCCGACAGCGACGGCGCGATCGACTTGATGGCCACCTATGAGTGGGGCCCGGTCCGCTGGTGGCGCCAGGTGGATGGGCGCTTCGTCGACCAGACCCAGGCGGCGGGCCTCGACGCCCAAAAGGGCTGGTTCAACAGCATCACGGCGGGCGACGTCGACAACGACGGCGACCTGGACTACCTGGTCGGCAACACCGGGCTCAACACCAAGTACCACCCCAGTATAGAGAAGCCCGTCATCGTCTGGTATGGCGCGTTCGGCGCAGACGGCAGCCGCCACATCGTCGAGGGCAAGTACGAGAAGGACGTGCTCTATCCGGTGCGCGGGCGCAGCTGCTCCAGCGATGCGATGCCTGAATTGGCGAGTAAATACGGAACGTTCACCGCTTTCGCGAGGTCGACCGCCGAAGAGATCTACGGCGAGAAGCTCGCCCAGGCCCAGCGCTTCGAAGTCGACACCCTCGAGTCGGGCGTGCTCATCAACGACGGCGCCGGCCACTTCGGGCTTCGGCCCCTGCCCCGCTGGGCCCAGGCGTCCCCGATCTTCGGATCGGCGTTCATCGACCTCAACCAGGACGGCCACCTCGACATCGTCGCCGCGCAGAACTTCTTCGGCCCGCAACGCGAGACCGGGCGCTTCGACGGCGGCGTGGGCGCGGTGCTGCTGGGCGACGGCGAGGGCGGGTTCAACCCCGTCTCGCCCGCCGACAGCGACCTGGTGGTTGGGGGCGACGCGACGGCGCTGACGCTGGCGTACCTCAACAAAGACACCTGCCCCGACATCGCCATCGCGACCAACAACGGCCCCGTCCACACCTTCCAGCCGCGCTGCAGCGCGCCCCAGTATCGAGTGCGGTTGCAGGGCAAGCCGGGCGATCCCGGCGGCTTCGGCGCGCGGGTGACGTTGACGCTGAAGGATGCGACGACCCGGATCGCCGAGGTGCACGCCGGCAGCGGCTATCTCAGCCAGAACCAGGTGGGTGAAGTGTTCGGGTTCGCTCAGGTTTCGGATGTGAAGACCGTGAGCGTCCGCTGGGCCGATGGCACCGAGACGGTGGTGCCCGCGACGCCGGGTGGCGTGACCGTCAAACGCTGACGCTCAGCCCCGCCTGACGCTCAACTCAGTTGCCTCTGCAGCGCGGCCAAGACCGCGTTGACCGTCGCGTCGACGCCCAGCATGTGATGCGCCATCGCCCGCACCGTGCGGCTCGCGATTATGCCCTCTTCGGTGATCGTCAGCCGCGTGCCGCCGGTGCCATCGGGCGTGAAGATCCAGGTCCAGCGGCCACCGAACGGCGCGCTCGACTCTACGACGCGCGTCACGTAGCGCCCCTCGGCCACGGTCGTCGGCGGCAGCGACTCCTCGACCACCAGCTGCATGCGCCCGTGCTTGCTGGTCTCGCGCCATGCCGGGCGCCCATCCACCGACGGCAACGCCTCGACCTTGCGCAGATCGGGGCGCCAGTTGACGAGCGCAGTGGGGTCGGTCACGAAGGCGAACAGCGTCTCGGGCGCGGTCTTGAAGCAGCGGCTGGCGCTGGCCTCATGCGACTCCGACAGCCGACCACCGACGATCCAGAGCGCGGTGCACATCAACGCGACAAAGCCCACGATGCCGCCCCCGCCGATGATGACCCAGAAGATCATGGCGCGACGGCCTTGAGCCGGTCGAGCGAGTTGTCGCCCAGGCAGGCCTTCGCGGCGTCACCGAGGGCATCGACGATGCTCGGCAAGAGCGCGTCTTTGACGGCGAGCAAGCCATCAAACGCCGCCTTTCGGGCGCTGCAGCCGATCTTTGCTTCGCCGAGGTCGGCTTGCCACGCAAAGATCTGCAGCGCCGTGACGTTGACCCCCTTTGACGCCAACGCCTTGAGCGCCCGATTGCGCACCCGTGGATTGACGCCTTCACGCGGCTGGATGCGCAGCGCGCCCTGCGAGTCGGGCCACAGCGGACCAGTGAGCAACCCAACCGCGCCTTCGCCCCGCTTGAAGCGCAAGACCGCCACCAGAGCGGGCACCAGGCGCGGATCGCTGCGCAGCGATGGATTCTCGGTCAGCAGCGTGTTGAGGGCCTCAATGCTGGGCCGCAGGTAGCCGGCATTCAAGCGCGCCAAGGCCGCCGCCAGCGCCCATCCCGGCGTCGTCGGATCTGGCCCGCGCGCCTCGATCCACATCGTCGCCGCCTTGCCCAGGTCGGCCTCGATCAGTCGATCGGCGATCTTCAGGTCGCCCAAACGAGCGACCGACGCCTTGAGCTCGGATACCGCATTTTTCTCAAAGTCTATGCCCGGCTGCGCTATCAGCCAAGTCGCGTAGGCGCCCACGAGCAGGCCCACGATCCCCGCGATTATCCAGGCGCTGCTGCGGCGGGCCGGCACGGGCGCGAACACATCGGCGACCCGAAACTGAGCCGACGGCAACTCAGCGACGGCCGTGCTGTTCACGTCGGCTTCGATCTCGGCGCCCAGCTGGAACGACTCCAGCCGCCCCAACACATCCATCGCGGTCGGTCGCTGCTCGGCGTCCTTCTTCAGGCAGTCGGCGACCAGACGCACGAGACGATCGGGGATGTGCCGCGGCAGCTTGTCAGGCTCGCCGTGCACCAGGCGATACAGCACCTCGGGCGTGTCCTTGCCCGAGAACGGCGGCTGGCCGGCCAGCATGTGGTGCAGCACCACGCCCAGCGCCCAGATGTCGGCGCCCGGCCCCGCCTCATCGCCGATGGCCTGCTCGGGCGCCATGTACTCCGGCGTGCCCATGATCTGACCCGCGCGCGTGATGCGCCGGCCCTGCGGGTTCGCAAACCCGGCGATGCCAAAGTCGAGCACGCGCACCGTGGGGCGCCCACCGATCATCGGCTGAATCATGATGTTGTCGGGCTTGATGTCGCGATGCCGAATGCCGGCCTCATGCGCCTCGACGAGGGCGCCACAGACCGGGGCGATCAGGCGCGCGGCCTCGACCGGCGCCATCGCCCCCATGCGATCGAGCCGCGCGCCCAGCGTCTCGCCCGGCACGAACTCCATCGCCAGGTACGGCCGCCGATCGGGCAGCACGCCCAGGCCATAGATGCGCACCACCGCGGGGTGCATCAGCGCCGACATGGCCTGCGCCTCGTTCTCGAAGCGCTGCGCATGCCCGATCAGGTGTTGCAGCATGACCTTGAGGCCGACCGCCCGGCCCAGCGTCAGGTCGGTCGCGCGATACACGAACGACGTGCCGCCCTGACTGAGCGGGGTCTCGATGCGGTACCGATCGGCGATGACGGTGCCGATCGGCAAAGCCTGCTCAGGCTGCGGATCCATCAGAAGGCGACTCCAGTGTTGGCGTCATTATCCGCTTCGCCACCCACCGCACAAGGGGCTGCGTCGATCACAGGAAGTCATACGCGTCGATGTCGACCACCACCCGCACCCCGCGCGGCGGCTTGATGGCGGGCACCTGATCGATCAGGTAATGCAGCGCGCGGCGATCGGCGCTCGTCAGCAGCATGGCGAATCGAAAACGGTTGCGCAGCATGGCGATGGGCATCGGCGCGGGCCCACGCAGCGTCACGCGCAGCCGGCTGTCGCTGGCCTGCATATGCGCCATC
>JBNMOZ010000425.1:0-5664 GCA_051276005.1 Bradymonadia bacterium
AGGTGCCGGCGGCGATGGTCGCCGATGTCGCGCTCACGGTTGTCGGCGACATCAACCCCAGCAGCGTCTCGGTCGACGATCGTTTGGTCATCAACGGGGACGGCGAGTGGGTGGGTCCGGCAGCCGGGCTGCAGGGACCGCAGGGGCCGCAGGGAACGCCAGGGGCGGCAGGCGGCGCGGCTGATCCGGCCGATGTGGTGCCGCTGGTCGTGCGCGCGGTTCAGGACGATCCCGCCGTGCTGCCCTATGTTCAGCGTGCGGGCGACACGGTCACCGGGCTGATCAGCTTTAGCGGGCGAAGCACCAGCGATGCGCTCAACCTCGCCAACGCGAACATTCGTGGGGTCAACTTTCTTGAGATCAACGACCCGGGGCCGACCGAAGGCATCAGGTGGCGCGGCACCGCCGCGAAGATTGTCGTCTCGCCCGCCAACGAGGCGAACGCCGACGGCCTGCTTCGGCTGATCAACGACGGCGCGATCAGCCTGGAGTCTGACGTCGAGCTCGAAGGCCACCTGCAGGTGCTCGGCGGCGTACGCGTCGGCACGGCGCAGGCATGCGGCGGTGACCAGTCTGGCACGCTGCGCTGGACGGGCGCGCAGATCCAAATCTGCGATGGCGCCGCGTGGACGACCCTCATCTCAGACGGCGCGGCGATCCTCGCGGCCCTGCAGGGGGTCGACGGTGCGGGCAGCGGCTTGGACGCCGATCGTCTCGACAACCTCGACTCGAGTGTCTTCATGCGGGCCGATCGCGACACCGGCAGTGTGGGACTCATCAGCGCAAACTCATTTACCGTGCGCGACAATGAGATGGGCGGCGCCCGCCGCAACTGGATGGTTGACGGCCTGCGGATCGGGGGTGGCGGCTCCGACGGTGCCTACTTCGGGATGAAGTTTGAAGGGGCGAACAACAGCGACACCGTCATCGCGTGGGGTGACGACGTCGGCGATGATCTTCGGTTCATCTTTTCGCGCTCCGGCGGCGCCGTTGATGGCGAGGAGGCCATGCGCATCGTCGGCGCGAGCGGCAACGTCGGCATCGGCACGACGGTGCCCCAAGCGCGGCTCGACGTGCGGGGCGGGCTGCGGATCGGCGACACCGCGCTGTGCAACGCTGCGCGGGCGGGCACGTTGCGCTGGAACAACAACCTGCTGCAGGCCTGTGACGGCGCCGCCTGGCGCAGCTTCTCGCCGTCGCCGCAGCAGGTGCGCGATCTGCTCGTCCAGGCAGACGGCGCCGGGAGCGGCGTCGACGCAGATCGCCTCGATGGCCTCGACTCGGGGGTGTTCATGCGGGCCGATCGGAACACCGGCAGCATTGGCCTCATCAGCGGCAACTCCTTCACCGTGCGCGACAATGAGATGGGCGGCAGTCGCCGCAACTGGATGGTCGACGGCTTGCGGATCGGCGGTGGCGGATCGGACGGCGCCTACTTCGGCATGAAGGACGAGGGCGACAATAACAACGACACGGTCGTCGCGTGGGGCGACGACGTCGGCGACGACCTGCGGTTTATCTTCACGCGCTCTGGCGGCGCCGCCGATGGCGAGGAGGCCATGCGCATCATCGGCGACAGTGGCAATATTGGCATGGGCACCGCAGCGCCGACCGCGAAGCTCGACGTGCGTGGTGGCGTTCGGCTGGGCACCCACAACGCGTGCGACGCGGCCTCGGCGGGCGTTGTTCGCTTCTTGAACGGTCGCTTTGAGGGCTGTACGGGCTCGGAGTGGAAGTACCTCGATGTCTCTGGCATTCAGCCGGGCCTCGACCTGCCCGGCCTGCTCGCGCACTATCGCTTCGAGGGCAACTACCTCGACAGCGCGGGCAACCTCGACGGCAGCGGTGGTGGTGCGGCGGCGTTCGAGGCGACCGGCCTGGGGCGCGCCGTTCGCTTCAACGGCATCGGCGGCGCGAACGCCAGCCGGTCGTGGGTGCAGCTGCCGAGCATCAACCCGCGCAACGCCATCACAGTCGTGGGCTGGATTCGCTCTGCGGAGAACGGGCGGTACGGGGGCGTCTGGCAGCTGATCTCCAACTACAGCGCATACATTCTCGGAACGGGCGGCTGGGACTCAAACCTGGTGTGCTTCATCCCTCACACGGCCGGCTGGGACTACGGCACCTGCTACGCCGTGCCCGATCCCCAGAGCTGGCATCACTTTGTGGGCAGCTACGACTCGGCGTCGGGCCAAATCAAGCTCTACGTCGATGGCGTGCTGCGCGACACGGGCAACGCCGGAGCCGGTCAGCTGATGACCGCCGATGCGGGCACCGTCGACCTCGGTCACCGCGAATGCTGCGATCATGGCAACATGAACGGTTGGATGGATGAGGTGCAGTTTTACGACCGCGCGCTGAGCGATCAGGAGGTGAGCAACCTCTATGAAAGCTACAACGGACTGGTGCGCTGACTTCGGGGAGATGCAGATGCGGTGGTGGACGTGCGCGGGGCTGCTTGCGCTCTCGATGGCCGTATGCTCGGCCTGTGATGACAGCAACGGCGGCTCGGAGCCGGTCGTCGATAGCGCCGGTGGGACCGGTGGTCCCGGCGGGTTCGCTGGCTTTGGCGGCGCCTCAGACGCGGGCGATGATCTGGGCGGGGGCGCGGGCGGCATGCCCGCGATCGATCGCGGTCTTGACGCCAGCCCGCCGGTCGATCGCGGGCCGCGCCCCGATATGGCGCAACCCGACGTGGGCGCGCTCGACCTGGGGGTGGGGGAGTGCAGTCTGCAGTCGCCATGCCCTGGCAACCAGATCTGCAACGGCGGCACGTGCTTCGAGGCGCCGATGTGTGTCGAGACGATCGACTGCCTCGGCGACCGGTACTGTCAGGACGGCGCGTGCGAGGATTCGTGTACGCGCGACATCGAGTGCCCCGGCGCTCGAGCCTGTGTGCAGGCGCGCTGCGTCGAATCTGCCGACTGCTTCGTGCCGGCGGATTGTAACGCCGGGCGCACCTGTTCCGCCGGGGCCTGCGTTGATCGCTGTGTCGACGACGCGCCCTGCGCGGGTACGCGGGTGTGCGAAGTGGCGTCGGGTCTGTGCGTCGAGGGCCCGGGCTGCGCCGAGGCGGCCGACTGCCTGGACGGGCGAATTTGTGTCGACGGCGCATGCCTCAACGGCTGTCAGGCAGATGGCGACTGCCCCGGCACCCGCGGCTGCGACGTGCCGACCGGGCGCTGCCCCGAACCACAACAGTGCTTCGCCGTTGAGGACTGCGATGCAGGCCGCGAGTGCGTCGCGAACAGCTGCACCGGCCGCTGCGACGCCGACCACCCCTGCCCGATCGGCTCGGCCTGTGGGGCCGACGGACAATGCGCGTTGGCGTGTGACGGCCCAGGGATCTGCCCGGCCGAGCAATTCTGTCAGGCACAGCGCTGCGTCCGACAGGCCTGCGACGACGGCACGCCGTGCCCCGCCGGCCTGCGCTGTGTCGACGACGTCTGCACCGATCAGCCCGAATGTATCAACGATCCCGACTGCCCTGGCGCGCGCGTCTGCCGAGCCGGGCGCTGCGTTGCGGGCGAAGGATGCCTGGACGACCCCGACTGCGACGACGGCCGGATCTGCCAGGCCGGGCAGTGTGTGGCGGGCTGCGGCGCGGACGCGCCGTGCTCTGGCGCGCAGCAATGTGTCGACGGGCGCTGCGCTGAGGTGAACCCGTGCCTGGGCGATGTCGATTGCTTCGACGGTCGGTTCTGTCTGGCCGGCGCCTGTGGCCCGCTGTGCATGGGCGACGCGCAATGCCCAGGCAATCGGCGCTGCTTCGATGGGCGCTGCCCCGAGCCCGACAACTGCTTCTCACCCGACGATTGTGATCCCGGCCGCATCTGCAGCAACTTCGAGTGCGTGCGCGGCTGCATGGGACCCGAAGACTGCCCGATCGACACGGCATGCGTCGCCAACCAATGCCAGCCGGTCGCCGGCTGCGGCGAGGATGAAGATTGCGGGCGGGCCGAGATTTGTGAGGGTGAGCGCTGCGTGGCGGCGGAGTGCGTCGAGCAGGTCGAGTGCGGCGATGGTGTCTGCGCCGACCGGCGATGCATCGGCGCTGCGCCGGTGGCCTGCGCTGACGACGCGGCGTGCGGGCGGCTCAGTTGCGCTCCTCTTGGCGCCTGCGTGCCGCCCGACCAATGCGGCGCGCCCGCTGATTGTCCACCCGCAGCGCCGCTCTGCGACGATGATCGATGCTACCGCTGCGTCGTCGATGGGGACTGCGCGCCGGCCGAGGCCTGCGCAGAGGGGCGATGCGCGCTGGTCGAGCCGTGCGCGGCCAACCCCGACTGCCCCGGCGATCGGTCCTGCGCGAATGGGCAGTGCGTACCCGCGCTGGGCTGTGCGCCCAATGCCCTCAACGGCGCGACCCTCGCGGCCCGGCTGTATCAAGGCCTGCGGTGGTGCGACGGCACCGTCGATCGGTACCTCTTTGATCTCCCGCCGAATCAGGGTCTGCGGATCGTGATCCGCCACGCCGACGGCGATCTGGCGTTACGGGTGTTCGACGCCGCGGTGGTGGGCCTGCCCATCGGCGCGAGTGACGAACCCTATGGCGTCGAGCGGGTCGAGGTCGCCGCGTCGCAAGTCGAACGTCAGCTTCGAATCGACGTTGACGGCCGGGCCGGCGCGGCGGCCAACTACAGCCTGCACATCCAGCGGCTGCCGGCGAACACCTGCGTCGTCGATGACTTCGAAGGCGCCCGCAACAACGACGTCCAGGCGCGCGCGACCCCGCTCCCGCCAGGCGGCGCGGGGCACACGATCTGTGGTGGGGAGAGCGACTGGTTCGCCGTCGATCTGCCCCGTGGGGTGCGCGTCAATGCGCAGGCGTCGGCCGACGACCTGAACCTGCGCTTCATTGGCCCAGGTGACCAAGAGCTCGCGGTCGGTCAGGACGACGCCATGGGAACTTTGAGCCTGCAGGCCGACACGGTGCAGCCGGGCACCCATCACCTCGAGGTCAGCGGCAGCGACGATGGCGTGGCCGCGACGAATCAGCTGCGTGTCACCCTCGCGGCGTCGCCAGACGCGGCAGCGCAAGCGTGCCGTGAGCCACCGGCCTTGCCGCCCAACGGTCAATTGATGCTGCCGGCTGGGGTGGCGATCACTCGATTGCCGACGACCTGCAGCCTGGGCGCGCCCGCGACGACCCACGTCGCGCGGTTCGTCTTGGCCCGGGAGGGTCGAGTGACCCTGCAACTGGAGGGTGAGCAGCTTGGCAGCGCGATCGCGCTGCGACGCGCATGCGCGGTGTCCGACGATGCGCACTGCGCGGTGGGCGACGCGATGGGGCTGGGCGGGGGACCGGTGATCGAGGACGCTGAGCTCGACGCGGGCGTGTGGTTCGTGGTGGTCGAGGCCGGGACGACCGAGGCGCTGCGCTTGCGGTTGCTCGTACAGTAGGGCCCGTCCCACGAGCGCCTTGATTACGAACTGCGGGTGCTCACCGAAGATGACCTGAGTGAGGCTGTCGCGCCGGGGACGCCCGGCCTCATATGGCCCGACGTTGCGCAACCTGCCGACTGACGGGGCGCCACGGGCGGCAACACGCGTGCCCGAGACGCGCGCCAGCCCCTACTACGTCACGCATTTATGACATCTCTTGCAGGCCATTCTAGCGACACGGTATTCTTTTATATGAGCGAGGCATGGACGAAGATTCCG
>JBNMOZ010000426.1:0-5657 GCA_051276005.1 Bradymonadia bacterium
GCTCGAAGTGGCTCTCGCCCAGGCTGAAGAACGCCGTGCGCACCTTCTGATCGGGCACCTCTTCGATGTGCTCGACCTCTTTGCCGAACAGCGTCCGATACAGCGGGAGCGCGGCCTCGAGGCTGGGCACCGCGATGCCCAGATGATCGATTCGGGTGAAGTATGGCCGGGCGCCTTCGGGCAGGATCGCGTGCTCAGTGGTGTCGTGCAGGGTGTCTGCGGGGTCGCCGCTCACGACGCGCTCACCTGATCGGGCACCCGGACCAGTCGACCCGGGTACTTGCCGGTCAACGTCCCGTCCTCAACGATGACCTCGCCGCTGACGATGGTCGCGCGATAGCCGTCGGCGAACTGCAGCAAGCGTCGCCCGCCCGCCGGCAGGTCGGTGACGAGGGTGGGGGGCTGCAGCTTGAGGTTGTCGAAGTCGATGACGTTGACGTCGGCCTTCTGGCCAAGCTCAAGGGTGCCGCGATCGGTGAGGCCGATGAAGCGCGCGGTGTCTTGGGTCTGCATCTGGATGACGCGCTCCAGCGCCAGGCCGTTCTTGCCGCGTGCGGCGCGATCCCGGGCCCAGTGCGTCAGCATGAAGGTCGGGAAGCTGGCGTCGCAGATGGTGCCCACATGCGCCCCGCCATCGCTGAGGCCCGGCAGCGCGCGCGGATGAGTGAGCATCGTGCGCACGTTGTCGAGGTTGCCCTCGGTGTAGTTGTAGAGCGGGAAGTAGATGAGCGCTTCGCCGTCATCGCGGGCGATCAGGGCGTCATACACCGCGCTGAGCACGCCTTCACCGCGACCGCGGGCCTGTGCGCCGATGCTCTGAGACATGTCCGGCTCGTAGTCGGGATCGTCGCCCAGGGTGAACATGCGCATGCCGATCATCTCGATCTGCGCCAGCAACATGTCAGCGAGGGGCGGGATCGGGGTGCCGTCGCCGCCGACGCGATCGCTCTTCTCGGTCAGCATCTGGGCCTTGAGCGCCGGATCGCGCATGCGCTCGACCTGCGCAGTCACCGGCAGATGCGAGATCGCCTTGAAGCTCGGGAAGCCCATGAACGGCTGGAAGGTCGTCTTGAGGCCCAGCAGGATGCCGATGGCGCGGGCGCCGCACTGGAAGTGAATCGGGTGGCCTTCGGCGGCCAGCTTGTCGCTGCGCTCCATGATCCAGCGCCACTGCATGGGCGACTGATCGCGCTGCATCAACGAGATCGACATCGGTCGCTTGGCAGCGCGCGCCATGTCTTCGATCAGCGAGAACTCGCGATCGAAGTGCTCGTCGCCGTCGAGCATGTCGAAGTCGCTGACGGCCTGCACGACGCCGCGTCCCACCTCGCCCATCGCGCTCACCAGGCCGACCAACTCTTTGGCGTGGGCCTGCGCCGCGGGGGTGTGTTGACCGGTGGCCGAGCGGTGGTTGTCGCTGCGCCCAGTGCTGAAGCCGGCGGCGCCCAACTCTATGGACTCTTTGAGCAATGCACGCATCTTGGCGATGTCGTCGTCGGTCGCCGGCTCATCAAAGACGGCCCGATCGCGCATCACGTAGACCCGCAGCGCGTCGTGGGTGACCTGCACGCAGTAGTCGATGGTGTGCGGCTTGGCGTCGAGGGCGTCCATGTACTCGGGGAAGGTCTCCCAGTCCCAGGTCAGGCCCTCGGCCAGCGCGCTGCCGGGGATGTCTTCGACCCCCTCCATCAGCTCGATCAGCTTCTGGTGATCCTCGACGTGTACGGGCGCAAAACCCACGCCGCAGGAGCCGAGCACGACGGTCGTCACGCCGTGGACCGAGCTGGGCATCAGGTCGGCGTCCCAGGAGATTTGGCCATCGTAATGGGTGTGCAGGTCGACGAAGCCGGGCGTGACGATGGCGCCCTGGGCGTCGATGGTGCGGGCCGCGGTGCCCGGCGCATCGCCGACGGCGATGATCACGCCGCCTTTGATGCCCAGATCGCCCGAATAGCCGGGGGCGCCGGTGCCATCGACGATCGTGCCGCCCGAGATCTTGAGATCGTAGTCGAGAGTCGGAGCCGTTGCCATCAGTTCACCATCATGTTGAGGAGGAATGCGCCTGCCGCGATGGCGTAGGAGATGCCGGTGACCCGCAGATAGGGCGCGGGATGAAGGGCCTTCTTGCGCCACCCCGTAATTTGGGTGCCGCCAGACGTCTTGCGCATCACCACAACGAAGATCGTCGCCATGACGGCGAGCGAGACGGTACCGGTGATGAGCGACCAGTTCATGAGGGTCGAGAGCATAAAGAGGGCCTCCGAGCGGGGATCGATTCGATTCGCGCAGAGTAGAGCATGGCGTCTCGGCCGCGCTCAACAGAAGTCGACGATCAAGGGGCGGCGCGATCAAGCCGGTCGCCACAGCGGTGCGCGCCCGGCATGATGCGCAATGCTTATTCGCCTGTTGTGTATCGCCTGTCTTCTTGTTGCGTGCGACGACGCTGGCTCTGGCTCTGGCTCTGGCTCAATGCCCGAGCCGCGCGTCGACCCGAACGCCGACATGCGCCCACTAGACGCCGGTCAGCTGCTCGATGGGGCGGTCGATGCTGGGCGGCCAGATGCGGAGCCTGAGCAGCCTGAGCCCGAGCAGCCCGAGCCCGAGCAGCCCGAGCCCGAGCAGCCCGAGCCCGAGCAGCCCGAGCCCGAGCAGCCCGAGCCCGAGCAGCCCGAACCTGAGCAGCCCGAGCCCGAGCAGCCTGAACCCGAGCAGCCCGGGCCCGCGCCCGAGCCCGAGCCAGAACCCGAAGACCTCGGGCGTGGGCTGCGCTGGGTGCGTGACAACCCGACGTTCATCAGCGCGTTGACCGTGCGCATGGGGGCGCCGCCGGCGGCCTTCGTCGACGCGTACTTCGACGACTTCAACGCCAACGCGGTGCACCTTTGGGCCACGGGCGTGCCGACGGCCATGAACGCGTGGCGTGCGGCGCGGCCTGGCGCCCGTTGGCTCGCCTGGCTGCTCGACGACGGCACGTCTGCCGATGGCGGCGCTGTGCTCGGAGGCTACGCGGCGAACACGGCCGGACGCATCGGGTGGCAGATCGGCGATGAGCCGCGCACCTTGGAGGCGTTCGCCGCCCTCGAGGCGGGCTTCGTCGCCGCGCGCCAAGCGGATCCCGACGCCTTGCTGGTGCTCAACTTCACCTACTTGGCCGAAGCCAACCTGGGCCAGATGATCGAGCGCTCCATTCGGGACTACGACGTCGACGTCATCAGCTACGACCGCTACAGCCGCGGCCGGTCGATGTGGGCCACGCTGGCTCGATTCCGCACCGAGGGGCTGCGCTTTGGCGTCCCGTATTGGCGATATCTCAACAGCTATGCCGACGCGAACCATGAGCTGTGGGCCGTCTCCGATACGCGCTGGGATGCCCTCGTCGGGCCGCTCTTTGGCTACACCGGTCACTCGTGGTTCATCTATCAGGTCAACTCGCCGCCCCCCGAGGGCCTGCTGCCGGTCGTCTTCGATCGCCCCAACGATCTCAACGCGGGGCGCACGGCGCTCTTCGGGGTCATCGCGGAGTTGAACGTGCAGCTTGCCCACTTGGGCCGCGTGATCAGCCAGCTGACCAGCACCGATGTGCGCTACGTGCCTGGGCTGGCTGGCCTGTCGCCGGAGGGGGTCGTCGAGTGGGCGCCCGGCGCCGGCGACGATCCGTACATCACGCTCATCGAGCCCGTCGACGTCGCGCCGCTGGTGTTCCAGGAGCTCGCCATCGGCTATTTCGAGGACGCCCGCGGCGAGCGCTACTTGATGATCCAAAACCAGAACCGAGAGGGCGGCTCGTTCCCCAACGAGAACACCTCGGCGACCGGCGTGCGGGTGGCGTTCGACTTCACCGGAGCACCGGCCCGCTTCGACCGGACCCGCGTCGAGGTCTTCGATCACCGCACCGGTCAGGTGGCGCCGGTGATGCTCGGTGGCAACGGTGACGCCCGCGAGCTGCGTGTGCGGCTCGAGGCCGGCGACATCGTCTTCTTCAAGTACGCGACCGATCGACCCTTCGCGACGCAGCGCTGACGGCGACGGCGACGGGTGACCCCCTCAACCTCTACGCGCAGTCCGTTTCGGGCCTCGACCTGTTAATTCAGGTCGATGGGCTCGATTTGCCAAGAGGCCACGCGATCACGTCGATCGCCTTGGCCGAGCTGACCCTCAGAGTTTGCGCCCCAGCACTTCACATCGCCATTGACGGCCTTGGCGCAGATGTGGGAGCCGCCGACGGCGACGCCAGCGACCAGCATGCCCAAAAAGATGCGCCGCGGCCCGCGCGCCTCGCCTGACGGAAATTCGCGACCCCAACAGACCAACTCCCCATCGCTGCCCACCGCGCATACCGTTCGCGCGCCGGCAGAGATCGCGATGGCCCGCATCCCGAGTTCGAGCGGGGCGTCGAGCCCGGCGAGCCCATTTGGGGCGCCGGCGTACAGGCCGAGGCCCCAGCATTTGACCCGACCCAGTTCGCCCAGCGCGCAGTGAAAGGCCAGGCCGCTCGCTAAGGCGACGGGCGTCATGCCCAGATCGAGGGTCGGCAAGGCGTCGCCCATTTCGGCTGGGTTGGCGCCAAGCTGCTCGACGGCCACATCTACGCCGAGCTGGCCGTGGTAGTTCTTGCCCCAGCACTTCACGCTGACCTCGCCCGCAGCCGAGCCGATGGCGCATTGCGAATATGCGCCAACCGACAGCGCAGATGGCTCGAAGCCCAACGGGATGAACGGCAGGTTGGCGCCCATGTCTTGTGGCTGGTCACCGAGGACGTCGTCGTGCCCCAGCCCCAACTGACCTTCGTCGTTTCGGCCCCAGCACTTGATGCCGTCACTGCCGAGCACGCAGGTGTCATTGTGTCCGACGGAGACGGTATCGGCGGCCATCCGCAGATCGATGGGTGGGCGGTCGGCCAGATCCCAGTCGTTGAGGTGTGGCTCCCAGCGGCCCAGCCCGAGTTGGCCCCAGCTGTTTGAGCCGAGGCACTTGATGCGGCCCTGCCTGTCGCGGGCGCACATGCCGGAGGCGTTGCCTGAGATCCGGGTCACCAGCACGCCCAGATCGAGAGATGGCAGGTTCGCGCCCATGTGTTCGGGGCGAGAGCCCTGCAGCGCGGGCCACTCATCGCCCAACGTGGGCGGATTGCCAAGGCATTGCACGCTCTGCCCGGTTCGAACGCAGGTGTAGTCGGTGCCAACTGCCAAGACGCCCCCCCAGAACGCCTGCTGAACTTCGCGCAGCTCAGAGAGGGGGCCGCATGTCGCGCTGCCATCTGGCATGCAGACCATGCGGTGGGGTCGCTGGTATACCTCGCTCAGGGCGACTTCGCATACTTGGCCCTGGTTAAAGCCTTCGTCGGTCTCGCCATCGCAGTCGTCGTCGACCATGTTGCAGATCTCAGCCGGCAGTGGGGCGCAGACCCCGCAGGCGTTGGCGTCGCGCGCGTCCTCGTCGACCGCGCCATCGCAATCATTGTCGCGGCCGTCGCATTGTTCCTCCTGGGCTTGGCCCGCATCTGCGTTGCAGAGCAGACCATCGCCGCGGGCATTGCAGACAGATGCACCGGAGCTCGCGCATTCGCCACGCCCAACCGTGCAGGCCGCCCCCACGTCGAAGTCCTCGTCTGTCTGGCCGTCACAGTCGTTATCCAGGCCATCACAGACCTCTTCGGG
>JBNMOZ010000427.1:0-5655 GCA_051276005.1 Bradymonadia bacterium
CCCGTCGAGGGCGATCGCCACATCCAGCAGCACGCCTTCATCGAGACCGGCGTCGGCAGCAAGCTGGCGATCCGCGTCGGTCGGCCGCTCACCCTGCGCGCCCAGCTGGGGTGGCGCGGGGGCACGTTCACCCAGCGTGAGGACCTGATCGACGATGTCGGGCGCACCTTCGCGACCCGGCGGCAGCTCGATGCCTCACAGCACGCGGCGCACGCGGCGCTGGGCTTGACCTGGCGGCCGCTGACCGCGCTGCGGATCGAGGCCGGTGGGCGCTTCGATCTGTTCGCGGCCTCCGGCACCGATGGGGTGACGAATCAGGCCTTCAGTGGGGTCGCCTCGGCGCTCTCGCCGCGGCTTCAGATCATCGCCTCGCCCAATCTCGACTGGGAGATCTTCGCGGCGTACGGCCGCGGGTTGCGGTCACCCGAGGCCCGCGCCTTCAGCGGCTCAGGCGCCGACGTGACCGTGGCCGACAACGCCGAAGTCGGCGCGCGGTTCACGCCCAGCGACGCCTTCTCGGTGGGCCTCGCGACCTTCTGGGTGGGCATCGAGCGCGAGACGATCTTCGATCACGCGGCGGCGGTCACGGTGCAACAGGGCGCCACCCGGCGGGTGGGTGGCGAGATCGACCTGCGCTGGGATGCGCTCCACTGGCTGCGCTTGGACGCCGATCTTGCCCTGGCTCGGGGGCGCTTCGTGAACCCGTCTGAGTCCTTCTCTGGCCGCGCCGAGGTGCCCAACGCGCCTCAGCTGCTGGCCACGATAGGCAGCACCGTCACCCACCCGACCGGGTGGGAGGCGTCGCTGCACGTGCTCTGGCTGGGCGCTCGGCCGTTGGCGTTTGGCGCCACGGCGGGCGACGCGGTCATGGTCGACACGGGGGTGGGCTACCGCTGGTCAGCGGTGCGCCTGCGCCTCGATGTCGAGAACCCCCTCAACCGGCAAGTTCGTGAAGGCGAGGCGCAGTTCGCGTCGCGTTGGAACCGGGACCAGCCGGGGGGCCAACTGCCCGCGATCCACTACTTCGCCGCCGCGCCCCTCAACGCGCGGTTCACGGCGACGGCGTGGTTCTAGGGCCCCATTGAGACTGAATAGGCAAATGAATACAGATAGATACGTTCTAATAGTGTTGGCCTTCATGCTCGGCTGCTCGCCCAGCGAAGAGGCCGCCAAAGTCGTGCGCCCCGTGGCGATCGATGGCGCGGGCGTCACGGCGGTGCAGACCGATCTGGGCTACACCGTCACCCTCACTCAGGCGCGCGCGGTCATCACGCAAGTGCAGTTCGTCCGAGCCGCCGACGTGGTCGCCTGGTCTGCGCTCAGTCTGATTCTGGGCACGGCCCACGCCCACCCGGGGCATGGCGAAGGCGGCGCGCTCGTCGGCGAGTTGCCCGGCGAACATGTCGTCGACTGGGTTGGCCAGAGCGGGGCTGCGCTGGGTGACGCGGTGCTGATCGGTGCGGCCAATACGGTGCGCTTCACCTTCGCCGCAGGGTCGCAAGAGGCCGGCAGCGTGCAGATCGCGGGGGTCGCGTCCAAGGACGGCGTCGAGCACCCCTTCGCGGCCGACTTCGATCTGGCCGATGTGGCCGTTGAGGGCGTGCCCTTCCTGCCCGAGGCGCTGGAGGCCGCGGCCTGGGGGCTGCGGTTCACCGCGGCCGATCCCTTTGAGGACGACACGCTCTTCGACGGCATCGACTTCGCCACGGCCACCTGGTCGGCGGGCGACGAAGGCCACAACCGCCTGGGCCGCGCGCTGCGCACCCACGATCACTACCTTGTCTCTGGGGTTGCCCGATGACTCGCCGTTTGGTTCTGCGCCCCGTGACGCTTCTGACCGCCCTGATCGCCTTCGCCGCCTGTGATGACGCCACTGATGACGCCACTGAAGACGCGCCGTCGCGGGCCCATGAACTGACCGTCTATGGCGAAGACTTCGTCGAAGATCACATCCCCGCCGACGAGAGCGACGGGTGGCGCATCGAGTTTGCGCGCCTCGTCGTCATCGTGCAGGCCGTGCAGGCGGGCGACGATGGCCTGCCAGGCACCTACGCGGTCGAGCTCACCGCCGACTCGGGCGGGGTCGGGCATGCCATCGGCGTGCTCGCCAACGGGCCGTATGCCCGCCTCGACTACCGCATCGCCCCGGCCAGCGCCGCCTCGGCCAGCGCGCTGACCGCCATCAACATCACCGACCCCGATTTGGCGCCCATGTTGGCGGCTGGCCACTCGATTTGGCTGCAGGGCGAGGCGCGCAAGGGTGACGTGGTCAAGACCTTCGACTGGGGCTTCGACACCGACACGACCTACTCAAACTGCGAGACGGCCCCCGCCGAGGTCGACGCGAAGACCGTTCGATCGACCCTGACGATCCACGCCGATCACTTCTTCTTCGACGATCTGGTCTCCGACGAGCCGGCGGTCGCCTTCGAGCAAATCGCCTTGGCCGATGCCGACGACGATGGCGTCGTGACCCTCGACGAGTTGGCCGCCGTCGACATCACCGGCTTCGCCAACTACCAGGTCGGCAGCCGCGACGACGTGACCGATCTGCGGGCGTTCATCGAGGCTCAGAGCACCCAGTTGGGGCATATCGACGGCGAAGGTCATTGCGACTGAGCCGCGCTGGCTCGATAGATTTTGAAGTCGCCCCCGGCGGCGCCGACCACAACCGGCTGCTGCGCGCCCTGCGCGGCAATGATCACTGCCTGCTGCGGCGCTGACGGGTGCTATCATCGCGCGCGGAGGTACCCGATGCGCTGCATGACCGTTTTGACCGTTGCGACCCTACTTGCCCTGGCCGGCTGCGATGATGGCGCGGGGGGGGCGTCCGGTGACGCCGCCGTGATCGACGCCAGCGTCGACGCTCAGGTCGACGCCGAGGTTCAGCAGCCCGTCCGCCGCGCGCGGATCTCCCACGACTTCGGCGAGGTCGCGATGCAGCCCTTCGAAGAGATCAGCAACTGCGTCGCCTGGACCCTCGATAACGACGCCCCGATCTATGTCGAGCGCATCGACTTCGACAGCAGCGGGGGCTTTCATCACAGCAACTGGTTCGTGGTGCCCGAGGCGCTCTACGAGGGCCCCGATGGGTTCTTCAACTGCCGCGAACGCGGCTTCGACGAGCTGTCCAGCGCGGTGTCGGGCACGGTCATCTTCGCCCAGTCGACCCAGTCGCACTTCGAGACCCAGGTGCTCGGTGAGGGCGTGGTCATCAAGATCCCGCCGCGGCATAAGGTGGTCGCGGGCACCCACCTGCTCAACCTCTCGGCGGCCGCGATCAGCCCGCGCTTGAAGATGCACTTCGAGCTCATCCACCCCGAAGAGGTGCAGGTGGTCGTCGCGCCCTTCCGCCTCGACTATAACGACCTGCAGATCCCGCCGCTCAGCGTGTCGCGGTTTCGTATGGACTGCGATCTGACGACGCCATATGAACAGCAGACCGGGCGCCCGCTCGACCTGAAGCTGTACTACGTGCTGCCGCACTTTCATGAGCTGGGCGACGCGTTCGAGACCCGCATTCTGGGCGGCCCGCGCGACGGTGAGGTGCTGCACGCCCTCGAGCAGTTCAGCGCCGAACCCAACGGCAAGGCCTTCAACCCGCCCGTCGACTTGACCGGCGCCACCGGCCTGTCGATGACGTGTGGCTTCGACAACCCGCGGCGAGAGCCGGTGGGTTACGGCATCGGCGATCAGGAGATGTGCATCATGCTCGGCTTCGCCGACTCGCCGATCTTGATGGACGCCGCCGTGCGCGAAGACACCGAGATGGTCGCCGACGAGTTCGGGGTGATGACCTTCACCGGGCCCTGCGTCGTGACGCCGGTGCCCAAGAACGCCGCGCAGACCATGCCGACGCCCGCCGAGGTGGCCGCGCCCATGTACGTACCGCCCAGCGATGTGGTGCCCGACGATCCCACCAACACGCCCGAATGCGTCGACACGCCCGCCGACGCGACCTACGACGGGCCGGTGACCGTCGAAGCGCTGCGCACGCAGATCTTTCGACCCGGCTGCACCTTCTCGGCGTGCCACGGCAGCGCGGCCGCGGGCGGCCTCAACCTCAGCGGCGAAGACGTCGCCGAGGTCTTGCGCACTCACACCCCGACGGGCAACACCGAGTTGAAGCTCGTCGAGCCCGGCGACCCTGAGCAGAGCTGGCTGTACCAGCGCGTGGCGACCTGCGACCCGGTCGACGCGGACGGCGCGCCGGTGACTCATATGCCGCTCAACGCGCCGCGCCTGCTCGCCCCCGAAGCCGTGGCTTTGCTGCGTGACTGGATCGCGGCCGGGGCCCTCGATTGAGTCTGATCGACGCCGCCATCGCCCAGGCCGACGTCTCCGCCGACGCGTTGATCGCCCGCCGGGGCAGCGTCGACGCGCCGACCGATGCCGACTTCGCCAATGCTGGCCAGGCCAACGCGCTGACGCAGTGGACGCGCGACGTCAATGAGATCATCGAGCAGATCGCCGTCGCGGGGCTGGCCTATCCCGACCCCGACCTGCCCGCTGCGGTCGACGCGCTCGCAGATCGCGGCGCCGGCCTGGGGCTGCGCGCGCCGGTCGCGCCCTTGTTGAGGCTGGCGGCCTGCTTGCGGCTTTGCCCGCCCGACGCCGAGGCGGACGCGCGCCGGGCCGCCGGCGGCGAAGCCTTCGATGCGGTGCAGCGCGTGACGGTGTGGCTGCGCATGTTTCGGCGCGAGCAGTCGTTGCTCGTCGTGGCGTCGCGGCTCGCGGCCCTGGGCGATGCCGCCCAGACGCGCCCGTCGACGGTGCCCACCCGCAGCGCGCAGGCGTGGCCGCTGGGCTTCAGCTACGCGGCGGGTCGACTCACCATCTTGGCCCAGGACCGAGACGGCGGCGCGCCCATCATCATCCGCGACGCGGTGCCCGACTTCGACCTGACCGATCCCTTCGCGCGGCCCTACCTCAGCCGGCTGTTTCAGGCCGCGGTTGCGCTGGGCGACGTGCTCAATTCATTGCTGGTCTTCTCGGACCACCCCTACGCTGAGCGCGGCGGCGCGACGGTGTTCGCCCCGGCGTTTCAGGTGGCCGCCCAGGTGCGCCCGGTGACCGCCAACTTCGAGCCGCCCACGCTGCCCGAGGCGCGGCCCGGCGCCCGTCAACCGGGCCTGCTCACCGTTGAGGTTCGCGACGCTGACGCCGGCCCCGGCTTCTGGCTGCCCGCGCATTCGACGATGCTGGCCGTCGCCGACTCGCCGGTGCTGGCGCTCAACATGATGAAGGCGGTGACGCTGCAAGCGCAGGCAGCACCGACGCCGACTCCGCTCACGCTCTGCGTCATCGACGGCCCCCACGGCGCGCGGGTGCTGCATGCGGTCGTCGACGGCAAGCGCACCTTCCCGGCGGCCGATCCGACGGCGTTTCGCTGGCACCCCACCGCGCTCATGCGGGCGGCCGCGGGCGGCTCGGCCTGGGTGCGCGCGGCGGCGGCGATCCATGGCGGCGCGGCCCCGTCGGTGCTCGACGATCTGCGCACGTTTTGGCCCGACTCGCCCAGCATCCCAACGGCCTGGCAGGCCTGCTGGATCCGCGACGCCTTGGGCGCGCCGCTGCCCGCGGATGATCAGCTCGAAACGCTGATCCAGCTCACGCTGCGGGCGGCCATTCGCACCACCGATTGCACCGCCAATG
>JBNMOZ010000428.1:0-5611 GCA_051276005.1 Bradymonadia bacterium
CTCGGCCTGAGCCTGGCGGGCGGCACCGGCGCAGCGCTCACGGTCACCGCCGGCCTCGATGCAGCGCTCAGCGACGGCGCGGGCATGGGCAGAGCAGCGGTCTTCGCAGGTGGGCGGCTCGGGCTCATCGTCGCCACAGTTGCTCTCGACGCACTCGGCGTGCATTTCGCGACCGAAGACGCCACAGGCGTCGGCGTCGCGGCCGCTCTCGATGCAGCGCTCGACCTGACCGCGAGCATGCGCAGCGCAGCGATTCTCACAGGTCGGCGGCTCGGGCATCTCGCAGTTGTCTTCGATGCAGGTCGCGGCGACGTGGCGGGCACGCTGGGCGCAGGCCTCGCGCTCATTGCCTTCTTCAACGCACTCGGTGGCCCAATCGTGGGCGGCGCCGCGGCAGCGCTCGACGCACTGGTCAGCGTCGGGGCGCTCGCCGTCGGGGCGCTCGCCGTCGGGGCGCTCGCCGTCGGGGCGCTCGCCGTCAGGGCGCTCGCCGTCGGGGCGCTCGGCGTCAGGGCGCTCGCCGCGGGCGTCGTTGCAGCGCTCGTCGTCTTCTTCAAGGCAACCCTGAGCACATTCGCGGGCGGCTGCAGCGGCGCGCTCTCGACAGGCTCGGCGGTCATTGCGCTCTTCAACGCAGGTCTCGAACGCGGCGATGGCGCGGTCTCGGCAGCCGGTGATGCAGGCACGGGCATCGCCTTCGTCGGGCAGCTCGGCGTCGGCGGCCTCGGCCTCATGTGCATCGCGCTGGCGGCGAAGTGCGGCGACGGCCTCGGCCTCGACGGTGTTGAGCACGGTGTCGAGGCTGTCGGTCTGCTCGTCAGGCGAGTCACAGGCGGCGAAGCTGAGAGCGAGCGCGGCGAGCGTGTATCGAAGAAGTCGGTTCATGAGGTCCCCCTTGGTTAAGCGTTCTTGCTTCTGCCTAAGGGGGAATGCAGCGGCCGTGCCAGCCGCGTGGCCGCAAACCCTTGTCAAACGTGGGTCTCCAGGCGCCAAGCAGGCTTTACACTGTCAGGCTGGGCTGGCGCTCTTCACCCGATACACCGTGTAAATCGTCTCGACGAACGACAGCACCCCGCCGATGGCGAAGCCCGCCGCGAACAGCCACGGCATGCCGATCAACGCGAGCACGAAGGCCATGAAGGTGAGGAAGTCGAGCCGGAAGATCGTGCTCGCGACCGCGTCGACTGCCCTGCCGAACGCGCCCTTTTCTTCCGCCAGCCTTTGCGCCGAGATGACCTGGAGATCGCCCGTACCCACCGCGGTGATCATTAGCCAGTACCGCGGCGCCATCGTCAGTATGTACAGAGAGACGCCCGCGATGCCGATGTACATCCACCAGGTGTGGTCGGCGGACCGGTTGAGCCCGTAGTAGAGGCCGATGAGATACGCCGTGCCGACGACATCGTCGGTGATCGTGTCGAGCCAGGCGCCGGTGGGCGAGGAAAGAAACTTAAGCCGCGAGAGTTCGCCGTCGACGCCATCGAGCACCGACGCGATGTAGTAGCAAAGGCCGCCGAGCAGGAAGCCGGTGTAGGTCCCCATCGCCGAGAACGGGGCCGACAGTATGCCGATGGTCGCGACGAGCGCGGTGACCATGTTGGGGTGCACGCCATGGGGCGCGCAGATGCGGGTCAGGCGACCCGAGATCTTGCGGTTGAGGGTCTTGGCGATCATCCCGTCGGCGGCCTTCGTCAGCGACTTGATGAGCAGCACTTCAGCCGCGGGCTGGTCGGCGTCGCTGCGCAAGGGCGCCCAGCCGACGGGCACCACAAGCGACTCTGCCTTGGCGCCACCCGGCAAGCTGCGCAGCTCGTCTGAGAAAGCGGCGGGTCCCAGCGCGCGGGCGGTGGCGCTGCGCATGCGGGCGACCCCCGACGGGCCCGCCCCTTCGGCGCAGAGGGGCCGCACGTCGACCCCATCGGGCAGCGGCGCGTCGAGGCGGGCGAGCGCCGACTTGAGCACGACCCGATCGCCCAGCATCAGGATCGGTTCAGCGTCGCCGCCGACCAACGCGGTCGCGCTCTGTGGATCGTCGAATAGCGTCCAATCGAGCGTAACGCGCCCGTCGCTGGCGAGTTGGGCGGTGACGGCCGGCCGGTCCGCCGCGTGGATCGCGACGGTGACCGACGCGATCCCTGCCGTCTGCGCGGTCAGGACCGCACGGCGAATCAACGAGACCCCACAGATGGTCTTCACCGGGGTGCCGGGGGCAGCGTGGGCATACCAGAGTACGAGCTGAGCCATCATCATCCTTTGCCAGACGCGCGCACTGTATCGACGCGCTTGCCGATCTGCCAGGGCCGGTAGATTTGCCAGGGCCGGTCACCGCTGCAATCAACCCGTCGGTCATGGTACGAAGCGCGCATGAATGATCCACGCGACGGTTTCTGGCTGCGATTGATATATATCGTCAGCGCGGTTTTGGTGGCGGCAGTCGCCTTCCTGATCTTTGGGCCACGACCGGCCGGCATGGAGGGGGTGCTGGACGTGTCGGCGCTGCCGCGCGCCAACGCAATCTTTAACGGCACGTGCGCTGTACTGCTCGTCGCAGGCGTGATCTGCGTGAAGCGCGGCGCGATCCGCTGGCACAAGCGCTTGATGCTCGCTGCATTCGCCGCGTCGGCAGCCTTTTTGGTCAGCTATGTCATCTACCACTGGTTCAAAGCGGGGCCCATGCCGTACGCCGGCGACTATCGGGGCGTGTACTTGACCATCCTGCTGACGCATATCGTGCTCGCCGTTGTCGGCCTGCCCCTGCAGCTCGTTACGCTCTATCGTGGGTGGCGTGATCAGCGCGAGAAGCACCGTCGTTTGGCGCGCATAACCTTCCCGATTTGGCTCTATGTTTCGGTCACCGGCGTCGTCATCTATGGGATGTTGTACTGAGCCTCAGCGCGTCCGGTGAAGTCCGTGCTGGACACGCATGGCCATCGCGGCTACTTTCCCGCGTCATTTTCTAGTCGGTACAGATAGGGAGCGAGGCACGATGGGTCTGTTCGGAGGAGGCGCACTCAAGCGGCGGATCGAAACGTTGTCGGCCGAGCTCTCGACCGCGAAGGGCGACTTGGAGAGCAGCCGCGCGGCGTCGAAGGCGGCGGACGCACGGGTTGAAGAACAGGGTGAGGCGCTCAAGGCGGCCGAGCAGAAAGCCGGCGACGCCAGTGAGGCGATGCGCAGGGCCAAGGCGAAAGCCGACAAGGCCAACAAGGCGCGCATCGATGTCGACAAGAAGATGCACGCCATCAAGGGGAGCATCGAACATCTCGAGAAGGAGGCCAGCGAATATCGCGCTGCGATGCTCCAGGCCCGCCGTGATGCCGAGTCCGCGCATGCGGCGCGCCTCGCTCTGCAGGGCGAACTCGAGGGTCTTCGTCTCCGGCGGAGGGCCCCAGCGCCTGCGCCCGCCTCAGCGGCACCGGCGCCCGGCGGCGTTGAGCAGCCTGTGGAGCGGGCGCCGCGCCCACCACGGCCGGTCAGCGACGAGCGACTTGAGCGCATGCAGGTTCAGGTCACTGAGCTCCTCGACGGCCGCAATGTCCTCCGGGAGCGCGTCCTGAGTGCCGAGCAGATGGGCCATGACGCGACGACCAAGCAGCGCAACGACAGTGGTCGCGCTGAGGCGGTGCTGCGCGAGCTCACCCACAACCTGCGCGCCGAGCGCAACGCCTACCGGATCCTGCAGCTGCAGTACGAGGCGCTGATCGATCGCACCCGCGGTGTCGAGCAGACCGTCGCGACCCGGGTTGCGGACGCCCTCGCCAAGGCACCCGCTGCCGCTCCCGCAGCAGGAACAGCAGGCGTATCGGCTGTCGAGCCGCTCGCCAACGACGCCGCGGAGATCGCGGCGGCTGCCAAGGCTGCTGCGCCGGTCGCCGAGGTGCTGCCCGACGCGCCGCCTGTCTCGTCGGACGGGGACGCCTGACCTCACCCAAGCGGGGCATCGAAGTCTCGCTTGGGCTCCTCACCTGAGGCTGCGCGGTCGCCGTTGCAGGCTTCGCGGCGACAAACCCCCTCCCGCGCCTGGTCTGTAGCGTGGTCCGCATCTTGTAGGCTAATGGGCAACTCCACGCTCACGAGGTCTATATGCTCGCCTTGGCCATCTCCGTCCTATTGGCGGCGCCCACCAGCTGCCCGCCCGCCGTCGGCCAGATCAAATGGGACGACTTCAGCTTCAATTTCTCAGCGCGAGGCAAGCGATTCGTGGTGACGGGTCCGCTCTGGGATCGCGATCGCGACGGGCGCCCGTCAAAGGGTGATCTGTTCCGCGTCGACTCGTCGAGCCAGGGCGCGGCCGATGAGACCTGGGTGGTCGTCGGTCGCAGCCTCGCGCGCACTATGCAAGCCAGCTTCAAGCGCACGCAGAACAGCCTCAAAGCGGTCTGTGAGGCGCGCTTCGAGGTCAAAGACGTGCCCAAAATGAAGTCAGCCGGGGCGTTGGGCGCACTGCTGGTGCGACAGGGTGGGGGCAAAGCCGACCCGATGGAGGCTCTAGACGGCGCAATGCGCGAGTGGGCCAATGGCATCTGCGACAAGCGCCGGAATATCGACGAGCCCGACCTGGCCAAAATGCTCAGCGACCGAGCGCGCGCGCGCATGCGCGGCTTCACCCGCAGAAAGATCAACGGCCAAGCCCGTAAGGTCGCCAAGGACTACGCGCTTCAATGCGCGCACCTCGCGGTGCCTAAGATGACCTTCGATTGATTGATAGAGCGGGCGGCCTGTGACCTGTCGCGCCGATGGCCTGCCACCGTGCTCTCGACAGCGCGTCAGAAGGTCAGATTGCCCAACGCGAATTTGACGCATTTGAGGCTGTAGATCTTGGTCACCGCGACGGCCTCACGGTGCATGGTGCTGCGCTTGAAGATGCTTGGGTACGCCTCGCGCGTCTTCTGGATCAAAGTATCGACAATTTGGGGCTCGGGCACGTTGCGACTGCCGTCGCAGAGCTTCTTCGCCCAGCCCCGCATGCGGGCATTGAGGCGCTCGAGGCGGCTGGGCGGCGGCGGGGCGCGACGTCTCTGCGACTTGGCAGGGGCCTTGGCGTCTGAGTCAAATTTGTCATGAACGAACGGGCCTGGCCCGCGCGCGCTGGCGACGCGTGGCACATCGCTGATCTCAAACCGGGTATCGCAGATCGTCGACAGCTGCTTGCCCATCTTGGAGAACTCCTCCTTGAAGACGTCAGCGAGCGCCCCGTCGATCAGCAGCCAGGGCTGCTCGATGACGAACTTGCCTTGCGAACGACGGGCTTGGTCGACATGGAAGAGATCGCCGATGGAGGGCTTCGCGTCGTCGTCGACGTCGTACAGGCGCTCACTAATTTGAACAGAACCGCTCTCGGTCGAGACGCTCATTGCAAATTTGTCCCATCGCAGCTGTGCGGCGTCGGGGCAGATGGTCGGTGATGCGAGCACCGAGGCGATGAGCAGACTGAGCACTTTTGGGCATCTCCGTTCGGTTGATGATCCAACTATACAGCTGCCGAGGGGGGGGGGCTGTAAACGAGCAGACCTAGTGTATGTAATGCAGGGCAGATCGGTTATGTGGCAGGCGTGTGCGTTTGCATTGTCATTGCCCTACATTGCATGCCTGCTGGATCGTAATAATTACA